>NZ_JADBSZ010000325.1:0-7739 GCF_020246425.1 Microcystis sp. M079S1 | reverse complement strand
TAGTTTAAGAGTCATAATTAGAAGCAAAGCACTCATTGAAAACATGATTAACCTAGAATTCACGGAAGAAGAAAAGAACTCACTGTATTATGAAAGATTTCATCATCCCCATCCCCGGGTTCAACTGAAGATGGAAGTTCTGGTTCTTCGTTACTTGGTATGGTTCAATAGGGTGGCATAAATCGACTAAATCTTTATCTGGCAAGAGTTCTATTGATTAGTTCCTTCTAGATCGAAAACAATTGACAAAAATCGCATCAATGTCCTTCTCTATAAGGGTTTCATCCCTTATAACTCCGTCCATTGCATAGCACCAACCGAAGAACCGGATAGAGAACAAGCGGTTCAAGAGGGACTTAAAAGAGGACTACAGCAAGGTATTCAACAAGGAAGACAACAGGGAGAAGCAAAGTTAGTCTTCCGTCAACTTCAACGACGTTTCGGCGAAATACCGCAAAATATTGAGGAAACCATCCGCAAGCTTCCTGTGGAGCGCTTAGAAGACTTAGGACTCGCTTTATTAGACTTTGACACTTTGGCAGATTTAGATAACTGGTTGCATCCGTGAACAATGGCGATCGATTCATTTATCATTTATTATTCTATAGTTAAGGGGTCCACATCGATCGCCATACTTACCCTTGGTAAAACTAAGCTTTTCAGAGGAAGAAAAAGACGACCGATATCAGCCTTGTATCCAGAGAATTTTAACAGAATTTGCCAGCGATAACGGTTAGCCACGCGCATAATTGTTGCGGGTGCAGGTCCCAAAATATCCCAATCGGAACCCAAATTATTAACACATTCCTCCGCAACATTTTCGGCACTTTTCTGGACTGCTTCCCCATCTAAACCACTAAAGCGAATTAAGACTAAACTGCCGTAGGGAGGATAATTTAAACTCTCTCTCTGCATTAATTCCGTCTCGACAAAACCCTCATAATCGTGGGTTTGCACTGCTCTAATCACGGGATGTTCAGGGGTATAGGTTTGGATAATAACCTTTCCTTCTGTTTCTCCCCTTCCTGCTCTCCCTGCTACTTGGGTGAGGGTTTGAAAAGCGCGTTCGGAGGCGCGATAATCGGAGTGATATAGTAACCCATCGGCAGCCATAATTCCCACTAAAGTAACTCGCTCGATATCTAATCCTTTGGTGAGCATTTGGGTTCCGACTAAGACATCGAACTCACCATCAGTAAATTTTTTTAATAGTTCCCGGGGAGCATTTTTATTGCGGGTGGTATCACTATCAAAACGCAAGCAACGCATATCAGGAAATTCTTTGGTTAATTCTTGGGTGACGCGCTGAGTGCCAGTACCGAAAAATTTTAGATAGGGAGAACCGCATTCAGGACATTGTTTCGGATGGATGCGACCATAGTTGCAGTAGTGACAGCGTAGTAATTCTTCGGCTCCCGGGTCGGTGTGGTGGTAAGATAGGGAGACATCACAGTGGGGACACTCTAGCACATAACCGCAACTTCGGCAAGATACAAAGGTACTATGACCCCGGCGACTGACGAATAAAATTGCCTGTTCTCCCTTGTCGCGCAGGGTTTCCAGAGATGAACGCAGAGATTGACTAAACAGGGAACGATTGCCTCGTTGCAATTCCCGTCGCATATCGACGATTTCCACCCGCGGTAAGGGGCGATTTTGGATGCGATCGGGCAAAGATAGGTAAAGACGGGGATTAACTTGGGATTCTAGCCATGTTTCTAGGGATGGCGTGGCCGAGCCTAAAATTACGGGACAATGGTTTAATTGAGCGCGCCATTTAGCCACGGTACGCGCGTGATAGGTGGGGAGTAATTGACTTTGTTTAAAGCTGCTATCGTGTTCTTCGTCGAGGATAATCATGCCTAGGTGGGGTAAAGGGGCAAAAATCGCCGATCGCGTCCCGATAATGATCTGCGGGGTTCCTGTCAACATCTGTCGCCAGGTATCGTATCTTTCTCCTTCCGAGAGGGCGCTATGATAAACATAGACTCGATCGCCAAAACGGGCCACAAAGCGATCGGTTAGTTGCGGTGTTAATCCAATTTCGGGGACTAAAACCAAGGCAGATTTACCCGCTGCTAGGACAGGTGCGATCGCCTGTAGATAGACTTCTGTTTTACCCGATCCCGTCACTCCATGTAAGAGAGCGCTTTCACCATCTTTTAGGGTTTGAATGGCTTCTAAAGCCTGTTTTTGACTAGAAGTCAGTGTTTTTGGTTGATCCCTGCTCATAATCGCCGAGGATAAGCGCAGAAATTCCCGGTCCTGAATCACCACATAACCCTTGTCAATTAGTGGTTTAAAATGTTTTGTCCCCGCGAGTTGTGCCAATTCTGGCAGCCACATTTCTCCTCCCTGATGACGGAGAATTTCGACAATTTTGCGTTGATTTTCAGTTAAATCCGTAGGAAAGTCGGTTATTAGCAGGGTAATGGCTTTTTTTAGCTTAATATTAGGACTTTTGGGCGCTTCTAGATAACTTTCTACCCAACCGCGCTTAACTAAGTCTCGGATCCCGTAATTAGCATTTTTTACTTTTTCTTGCAGGTATTTCGCCGAATAATCGCCTTCTTTTTGATTTTTGAGCAGGGATAAAATCTGACGGGAGAGGGGAGTACAAAAAACTTCTGCACCGGGGGGAATCGCTGCCGGTTTTAATCTGATGCGACGTTGGGAGCGTCGGAGTAAACCCGTGGGTAAAGCGACGCGAACAACGGTGATTAAATCCGTCGCGTAGTATTGGGCGATTTTAGTCAATAACTGCCAATAATTATCGGGAAAAAAGCCCTTAGTAATCACATCTTCCACAGGACGAACTTGATTTTCTTCTAGTCCTGCGGGCAAATTTTCGAGAAATCTAATAGCAATTCCCCCAATTACCTGAGAACCGAAGGGAACGCTTAAAATATCGCCAATTTCTACCGTTAAATCTGGGGGGACACTATAGGTTAATAATTGCTGATCCTCTTGACTATCTCTAGGATAAGGGCGATCGACCAAAACCTCTAACCACAGTTGCCCAGTGGTGGTTAATTGGTAAGGTGTGCGAGGTTCCGCTACAGTCAGAGTAGCACAGCGATCGAGCATGGTTATCAGTTATCAGTTATCAGTTATCAGTTATCAGTTATCAGTGGCAAGTGGCAAGTGGCAAGTGGGGAGAATGAGGTATTTAAATTATAGTTTAAAGCTTGAGGGGAATAAAAATAGCTAATTTTCTCTAAAAACAGTTTAAATATTGCTTTTTTGTCCACAAATTCAGTTATCAGTGGCAAGTGGCAAGTGGGGAGAATGAGGTATTTAAATTATAGTTTAAAGCTCGAGGGGAATAAAAATAGCTAATTTTCTCTAAAAACAGTTTAAATATTGCTTTTTTGCCCACAAATTTTGATTTTTAGCTCTTGCAGTCTCCCCAAAATAATTTTTGGCCACCCTTAAGCATTGATAAAGTTAATGATAACTATTGACTATTAGCTATTGAATTAAAGCATAGTTAGTCAAAACTTGAGAATAGTTCTCAATAAAAAAAGCGAAGAATAGTCATAAAAAGCTGACTGCTATCTTGATTGTTAAGAAGCGTGATCTTTACCTAGTCAAATACCAAAAACCTTAGTTAGAGTGTATAAGTGGAAACCCTGAAAGTTTTCCCTATTCACCAGAAAATCTGATTATCTGGTTCGGCGATTTGTAACCATCGACACAGAATCGCGCAATTATATCCCAGAAATGGCCGCCATTAATTAAGAAAACGTTTAAAAAATCTGCTCCCCGAAAATTCAATGTAACAATCAGCCCATTGGGAGAAATTGAGTTTTTCCCTGCTATTATAATCCCACTCCATCCATAACTGCTTATGAAAATCTCTAAACTGGCTGCCGATGATAATTTTAATCAAATCATTGCCCTGGAGACAAATCCTTTAGAACTAGACAGCGTGGATTTTGCTGAAAGAACTGACGAAGATCTGACTGAACCTTTACCGGAAACCCTAAAAACCACTCGTGGGGGTAGTGGAACTGGATACGATAAAGGCAGCAATGAAGATACTGTTGGGGCATTTTTTAAAGAAATGGCCCGTTATCCCCTGCTTAATGCGGAAGAAGAAATTGAATTAGCCCACTCGGTTAAGTTTCTGATGGAAGCGGAAGAAGTGCGCCAAAAACTACAAGAAAATTTACATCGTCCCCCGACGAAAACGGAATGGGCGATCGCTTTACAATTAGATAATGAACGTCAACTGGAAAACCGTCTTTATCGGGGACGAACAGCTAAACGGAAAATGATTCGTTCTAATTTGCGCTTGGTGGTTTCTATCGCTAAACGCTATTTAAATCGCGGAGTTCCTTTCTTAGATTTAATTCAAGAAGGTGCGATCGGACTCAACCGTGCGGCCGAAAAATTTGATCCCAATAAAGGTTATAAATTCTCTACCTATGCTTATTGGTGGATTCGACAAGCAATCACCCGCACTATTGCTAACGATGCGCGGACAATTCGTTTACCGATTCACATTGTCGAAAAACTCAATAAACTCAAAAAAGCGCAGCGCATTCTCAAGCAAGATTTACAGCGCAATCCCAATGAACGAGAACTCGCGGAAGCGTTAGAAATAACTCCCGAACAATTGCGGCAATTATTACAATTGCGTCGTCAATCTCTCTCTTTAAATCATCGTGTAGGGAAAGGAGAAGATACGGAATTAGTAGATCTGTTGGAAGATGATGATCTACAACTTCCCGAAGATAAAATGAATGAGATGATGATGCGTCAGGAAATTTTCGCAGTTTTAAGTGATGTTCTCACGGAACGGGAAAAAGATGTTATCTCCCTCCGTTATGGTTTAGCTACCAGTCAACCCTATACCCTAGAGGAAGTGGGGGGAATGTTCAATTTATCTCGCGAACGAGTACGTCAAATTCAAACTAAAGCGATGCGAAAATTACGTCGTCCTCAAGTCGCACGTCGTCTGAAAGGATGGTTACATTAATAATTTTTTCTAACTCGTTCTCTCCCCTCTCCTTTTTCTTGGAGAGCTTTTTTTTGTCGATATTTAGCTTAAAATTAAGATAAAGTTGATTTTCTCAGTAGATAGTCATAATACCTATGAACTGACATCTCCAACGGAAAGTGAAAACGGGAAAATATCAATCTCCAGAAAAAGTCATTGACTTTGCTTTGCAGTTACTCGATGAATACGAACAAATAACTGATGCGGAATGGAGAGAATATATTCGGCAAAAATAGATGAAGCTATTATTTTTTCTAGTTCTCAATAAAATCAAACTAATTCAATATGTCCAAAAATTCTTGGTTAATTCCCGATAATATTTATTTTCTCAACCATGGTTCCTATGGTGCAACCCCTAGAATAGTCTTGGATTATCAGCAACAATTGCGGGAACGAATGGAAAGACAACCTTTAGCATTTTTGGGGAGAGAATTAGAAGGATTATTAGATATTGCTAGGCAAAAATTAGCGGATTTAGTGGGAGTAAATAGCGATGATTTAGTCTTTGTTCCCAATGCAACCACAGCAGTAAATGCGGTGTTAAATTCTCTCACTTTTCAGGAAAATGAGGAAATTCTGATCACCGATCAGACCTATAATGCTTGTGCTAATGCAGTTAAACATATAGCTAAAAGATGGGGTTTAAAGGTAATTATCGCTAAAATTCCCTTTCCTGTACAGTCTCCTTTAGAAATTAGTCAAGCAATTTTAGCATCTGTTTCTACCCGGACAAAATTAGTAGTTTTAGATCATGTCACCAGTCCCACGGCCCTAATTTGGCCAATCGCAGAAATTGTGCAAGAATTAAATAATCGGGGCATTGATACTCTCATCGATGGCGCTCATGCTTTAGGTTTTTTACCCCTTAATATCAGAGAAATTAATCCCACCTATTATACTGCTAATTGTCATAAGTGGTTATGTAGTCCCAAGGGGGCTGCTTTTCTCTATGTGCGCGGGGATAAACAGGCAATAATTCGACCTTTAACTATTAGCCATGGAGCGAATTCCCCTCGACAAGATCGCTCCCGTTTTCAGTTAGAATTTGCTTGGATGGGAACCGATGATCCCACCGCTTATTTATCAGTGCCAAAAGCGATCGAGTTTTTAAATTCTCTCTCTATTGATGGTTTACTGGGTCTGATGGCGACGAATCGTAATTTGGTTTTAAAAGCCAGAAATTTGCTTTGTCATGCCTTAGAGGTCAATTATCCCTGTCCAGAATCGATGATCGGATCGATGTCTTCAATTTTAATTCCTCATTATTCTTGGGCAGCAGAAGATTTATCTAGGCAACTGTGGGAAAAATATCAGATTGAAGTGCCGATAATTCCCTGGGGAGAAGCATCATTAATTGTGAGGATTTCTGCTCACTACTATAATTCGATCGAGCAGTATGAATATTTAGCTGGGGTTTTAAATTACTTGCTATTGCAGCAAAGATAAGCGGGGAGCGGGGGAAAAAATCCATAACTGAGTTTTTAAAGTTGGATTGGGAGTTAATAACGGACTTGCTATGAGAACCGATAATTGGGCTAAAATACTTCTTGGAGCATGGTTTCCTTGAGCATTTCTAAACCCTTTTTCACCCGACGGGAGACGGTAACAACACTAATGCCTAATTGTTCGGCGGTTTCCCGTTGAGTAAGATCCTTAAGGAAGACAAATTCGAGAATATGACGGGTTTTGTCTTCTAATTGAGCCAGTGCCTGTTGTAAACGAATGCGATCCTCTTGACAAAGTTGAAAGCTGCGATAACGGGGATCGGGAACGAGGTCTTTTAAACAAGTATTATTATCTTCATCGTTATTAACCGTCGCATCGAGACTAAGAGGTTCACGGTTTTGGAAAGCCAGTTTTACCTCTTGCCATTCTTCGAGCGAAATATTTAAAGCGAGGGAGATTTCTGTATCATTGGGTTGACGATTGTGGATAGTTTGGAAATCCCGACGCACATTTGTCGCTTGTCTGCCTAAATCTAACCAACGACGAGGAATACGAACTGTATAACTTTTATCGCGCAGATGGTGTTGAATTTCGCCGCGAATATAGGGAATAGCGAAGGAGCTAAAAGCATGACCTTTGCTGCTGTCAAAACGCTCGATCGCCCGAATTAGTCCCATAGAGCCAACCTGCACTAAATCTTCGTAATTTTCATGACATTGATTAACCCAATGATGAGCTTCCCTTCTGACTAATCCTAGGTTTAACTCCATAATCTGATCCCGTAACTTATTATCTCCTGTTTTTTGGTATTTTTGAAATAGCGTGAGAGTTTCCAGTTTAAGATTTTCTTTATTTAGGACAGACATAGAGTGCTAACAGACTTAAAAAATATTGACTGTAAAATATCACTATTGCAATTAGCTTTGACCAATCCCAATACAGTCTAGATGAGAAGCGGCAAGCAATGGCAGCAATGTAATTTACCCAGATTATGATGATACAGCTTTTATATATGGACTTGTGTGATTTGACGCGGTCAAGGAAGTATTTAAGGACACAGGTAAGCTAAAACGCAGGTAATTAGGGTCTGCTGAAAAAGTTTTTCCTGGGGGTAGGGTGTAGGGTGTGGGGTGTGGGGTGTGAATTTTGGCTCTTCGTTACCCTTTATGCTAAATCAACAGACAAGATGCCAAGATAACATACTTCTAACCCAAAAATTCCGAAAGTTTCTAAAGCCATAGCCTCTCCGTTTTATTAGTTTAAGTTTATTGTTGATTCCCTCGACCAC
>NZ_JADBSZ010000324.1:0-15786 GCF_020246425.1 Microcystis sp. M079S1 | reverse complement strand
GGCAGAGGATTAAAGATTAGTTATTGTGACTAACTCTTTTGGTTAGAACAAGATAAACTTGAGAATCTTCGGTCAAATTTATTGACTCAAAATCAGCTATACTTAATTTAAATGAAACAGCCCTACCCTTATCAAGGGGGGCGGGGGGGATCGAACCTAAAATCCATTTTTAATTTAATTATAACCAGCTACTTATCAAATTTAGATGCACAACAGCTTCATAAGTTTGGGGTTTAACAGAGGGCATTTAGGGTAAAATAAAAGCAAGTTAGCAAGATTAGGCGAGGGCGTAAATCATGGATTATGATGTCGTAATTATTGGGGGGGGACCGGCGGGAGGTCACTGTGGTAGATTATTAAGTGAAAAAGGTTATCGTGTTCTTTTGGTGGAACAACATTCTAGTTGGCAAGATAATAACTTTTCTAGTGCCGCTTCTCCCCTAGAAATTTTAGAACAATTCAATCTCCCCGAAACCGTAGTGGCTAGGTTTTGGAAAAATATCGAAATTATCTCCACTAGCATACATCGTTCTTGGTCATCACCGCAACCTTTAGGGGTAGTTTTTGATTTTGCCAAATTGCGAGAGTTTTTAGCCGCAGAAGTGCTGCGTTGGGGGGGAGAAGTTCGTTTAGGTTGTCGTTATCTGAAATATCAACAGATGGAGGATAAGCTAACTGTTTTCTTGAAATCAAAAGGCGAGGAAATCGAGACAGTTAATCCTCGTTTATTGGTTGATGCCACGGGATACGCTAGAGCAGTTATGTATAAACACAGACGAGAAAAACCTAATTTTTTAAAAGCAGTGGGCATTGAATATTTAATTGCTGTGCCAGAATTAGATTATCAAAAATATCAAGATAATTTAGTATTTTTTCTCGGTCATAAATGGAGTCCTAAAGGTTATGGCTGGATTTTTCCTATGGATAATCAGCAATTAAAAATAGGAGCGGCTTGGGTAGAGGGAGAACATCCTTATATTGATGAAGTTAAGCCTTTAAAAAGTTATATTACACAAATTATTCAAACCTACATGAATCTCTCTAAATATGATATAATCGACAGCCATGGCTCTATTTTAGAATATTCACTCAATCTGCAAGATATTTATTATCAAGAACCGAATATTATAGCGATTGGTGATGCGGTTTCTACGGTTAACTTTTTAGGAGGGGAAGGTATTCGCCATGCTATGAAAGGAGCCGAAATTGCTTGTCAATACATGGAAGAATATTTACAGGGAAAATCGAGTAGTTTTGCCCCTTATCAACAGAGGATGCAAGAATATTTTCAACCAAAATGGAATTTATCCGATCGCCTCAGTCGCAAAGTTTATTTAGAATATAGTGATGCGCGTATCGATCAAGGAGTATCCTATCTCAAGTATCTTGCCACACAGGATATAATCGACATTTTATTTTACTACAAATTTGAAAAATACACAAAAGGGTTAGGAGGATTTCTGCTGGGGAAATTACGTCAATGGTGGCGCAGAATTTTTCCTAGTCAAAACCCCGGATAAATAAGCTAGGATAAAGCTAAGGAAACAATATTGGTAAAGACCGTGAGTAAGTTTATTCGCTACAGTACAATGATCACCCTGCTGGGCATTTTAGCAGCCTGTAGTGGCAATCCTGTCCTAGAAAATCGTCTGGCTGCCGATCCTAATCTACAAACAACTCCAATACCGGAAAACTCTCCTAATAACAAGCAATTAGCCGCAAATTTTCCCGCAGAAATTCCTCGATATAGTCAATCAGAATTATTATCCGTGCAGACAAATCCTGATAATACCGGTGGACAAACCCGTTGGCAATCCAACGATCCCAGCAATGCGATCGAGGCTTTTTATCAACAGGAATTAGTTAATAATAATTGGGAAATTATCACTCCCTTTTCTGGAGAAGGAGTCAATAGTACCTTGACAGCCCGTCGAGATAATTTAGAATTAACTATCACCATAACTGCCACTTCTCCCAATACCGAATATAGCCTCGATTATCGTCCAACGGGAACCCCGATTGCTTCCCCTAGTCCCTCCCCTATTTCTTCCCCCTTACCCAATCTTAATCCCACCAGTTTTAACGATCTCGAATCCTTACCTAATACCTTAAAAAGCCACATTCAAGACTTAGCTAGATTGGGAGTATTAACAGGTAATAACAATCAGTTTAACCCTAATGATACAATAACGCGCCGAGAATTTGCGCGCTGGTTGTTACAGGCTAATAATGCCATTTATGCCAATGTAGCGGGTAAACAAATCCGTTTAGCTACTCCCAATAGTTCCCCAGCTTTTAGTGATGTTAAAAATAACGATACCGATTATATTTATATTCAAGGATTAGCGGAAGCGGGGTTAATTCCCTCTCCGTTAACGGGAGATAGTAGCGCCCTTTTATTCCGTCCCAATGCTCCTTTAACCCGGGAAGATTTAATCGCGTGGAAAGTGCCATTAGATATTAGAAAAGCTTTACCGAGCGCCAATCTTGATACGATTAAAAATACTTGGGGTTTTCAGGATACTAATAAAATTAACCCGCAGCTGGTGCGCGCTCTTTATGCCGATTTTCAAAATGCCGAACAAGCTAATATTCGGCGAGTTTTTGGTTTTACTACCCTATTTCAGCCAAAAAGACCGGTAACTCGCGCTGAAGCTGCCGCTGCTTTATGGTATTTTGGTTTTCAGGGTGATGGTGTTTCCGCTGCCGATGCTGTGCAAGGTCAAGATACGCAACAGAGTGGGGTTAATTAGGGTTTGCGGCAAAAAGTTTTTCCTGGGGGCAGGGTGTGGGGTGTGGGGTGTGGGGTGTGGGGTGTAGGGTTTTACCGATTTTGAGGGGGTCAATTACCTAATTTTCAGGGAAAAAGTCCAGGAATTTTCCCCCCGATCACTCGCATATCCGGTACTTTTTGATTGACAAAAAGTCTAAAAGTCTTACCCAACAAGGTTTTTAGATTTATTCAGCAAGCCCTAATTGAAATTTGTCCATAAAAATTAAGGGTGTGTTAGGAAAATACAAGCACTCTTTTTGACATTTCTTCATATCTATTCAGAAAAATTAACAGAGGATTCTTGACCCTGCAGCTAGGGGAATATTTTATGCTAAAGATAGAACTCTGCTGCAGGGGATTTTGTTGCTGACTTCCGCTGCTATTAAAATTATGACCCATCAAACTCTCAAACTCGCCGGGATGAGTTGCGCTGGTTGTGCTGATTCGATCGAACGGATAATTAAATCTATCCCCGGAGTGATTCGATGTCAAGTTAATTTTGGCATGGAACAGGTGGATGTGGACTATGATCCCAAGCGTACCGATCTTAACACTATTCAAGCAAAAGTTAGGGATGCCGGTTTCCAAGCTACACCGATAACGGAAATTAATCTCGAATCCAGGCCAGAAAAAGAACTTCTCACCAAACTATCGATCGCTATTGTTATTAGCATTATACTTTTTATCGGTTCTTTGCCGATGATGACGGGTTTATCTCTATCTTTTATTCCCCACTGGTTACACGCTCCCTTATTCCAATTAATTCTCGCTACTCCCGTCCAATTTTGGTGTGGTCAAAGTTTTTATAAAAATGCTTGGAAAGCCTTTAAAAATCGCACTGCCACCATGGACACTTTAGTAGTTTTGGGAACCAGTGCCGCCTATTTTTATTCCTTGTTTTCAACCTTCGGGAGCGATTTTATCGAAAAACAGGGGTTTGATTCCCATGTCTATTACGAAGCATCAGCTATCGTCATTACTCTGATTTTACTCGGTCGTTTCCTCGAAAAACGTGCCAGAAAAGAAACGGCCGCCGCTATTAAACAATTAATGAGATTACAGGCAAAAACTGCTAGGGTGATTAGGGAAGAACAGACGCTAGATCTACCGATCGAAGAGGTGAAAGTAGGAGATATAATTTTAGTGCGTCCGGGGGAAAAAATTCCCGTCGATGGCATAATTATCCAAGGCAGTTCTAGCATTGATGAATCGATGGTGACGGGGGAAAGTTTACCCGTGCGAAAAACCGTCAATCAACAGGTAATCGGGGCGACAATTAATCAAACTGGTAGCCTACAAATGCAAGCGTTACGGGTGGGAAAAGATACGGTTTTAGCTCAGATTGTCCGATTAGTGCAAACCGCGCAAGCATCAAAAGCCCCTATACAAAGATTAGTCGATCGAGTGACTGCTTATTTTGTGCCGGTGGTGATGATTATTGCCCTAATAACTTTCTTATTTTGGATTCTCCGCACGGGTAATCTCACCCTCGCTTTGATTACAATGGTGGAAGTCTTAATTATCGCTTGTCCCTGTGCGCTAGGATTAGCTACACCTACCTCGATTATGGTGGGAACAGGACAGGGAGCAAAACAGGGAATTTTAATTAAAAATGCCGAAAGTTTAGAATTAGCCCAGGGTATTACTACTATTGTTCTAGATAAAACGGGAACTCTCACCCAGGGTAAACCAACGGTGACGGACTTCTTGACTCGCGAGGGGGTGGGGGATGGACGGGAATTATCGCTGCTGCAGTTAGTCGTATCGGTGGAGAATCATTCTGAACACCCGCTAGGAGAAGCAATAGTTAGATATGGGCAGTTAAACCAGATTAAAACCCTAGAAGTAAGCGAATTTGACTCAATAACTGGGGCAGGATTGCAGGGAAAAGTCGGGTCAGATTTCGTGCAAATCGGTACACAACAATGGTTAGAAAGTCAAGGGATCGAAACAAAAGTTCTTAAAAAAGTCGCCCACGATTGGGAATGGCAGAAAAAAACCGTGGCTTGGATAGCGGTTAACGGTGGTTTAGAGGGGGTTATCGCCATTTCCGACGTTTTAAAACCTTTTTCTTCCTCAGTGGTCGCCAAGCTCAAAAAAATGGGCTTAGAGGTGATGATGATGACGGGGGACAACCTCGAAACCGCAGAGGCGATCGCCAGCGAGTTGGGTATCCGGCGCTTTTTTGCCGCACTCCGTCCCCAACAAAAAGCCGAAAAAATCGAATATTTGCAGAAAAAAGGGAAAATAGTCGCCATGGTTGGAGATGGCATCAATGATGCGATCGCATTGGCGCAAGCGGACTTAGGTATTGCCATTGGCACGGGGACCGATGTAGCGATCGCTGCAAGCGATATAACCTTAATTTCGGGAGATTTACAGGGAATTGTGACTGCTATTGAGTTAAGTCGGGCAACAATGCGAAATATCAAAGAAAATCTCTTTTTTGCTTTTATTTATAACCTGATTGCCATTCCCATCGCTGCCGGAGTCCTCTATCCTTTTCTGCTCAATCCGATTATTGCCGGTGCTGCCATGGCTTTAAGTTCCCTTTCCGTGGTGACGAATGCTTTACGATTGCGTCGAATTCATCCCAGGGTGGAGGGATAACTTTCGTTAACAATTCTTAAGGAAAAACTAGAAAAATTAGCTGTACGGGGGATGATACCGTAGAAAAGGCAATAGAATAATCATCCTGATATGACTGACTCCCCTGAAATACCTTATTTATTACGCGCTGCCAAAGGAGAAATCTTACCCCGTCCTCCCGTGTGGATGATGAGACAAGCAGGACGTTATATGCAGATTTATCGGGAATTGCGGGATAAATACCCCAGTTTTCGGGAAAGATCGGAAAATGCCGATTTAGCGATCGAAATCTCCCTGCAACCCTGGCGCGCTTTTCAACCAGATGGGGTGATCATGTTCTCCGATATCCTCACTCCCCTGGCGGGAATTGGTATTCCCTTTGATATTATCGAAAGTAAGGGGCCGATTATCGATTCTCCCATTCGTACTCAAGCGCAGGTGGACCAACTTAATCCCCTCGATCCCGATCAGTCTTTACCTTTTATCAAAACGATTTTAAAAACCCTGCGTCAAGAGGTGGGAAATAAATCCACTGTCCTCGGTTTTGTCGGAGCGCCTTGGACTTTAGCAGCATACGCAGTGGAAGGGAAAGGTTCTAAAAGTTATTCTGTGATTAAAGGTATGGCTTTTTCGGAACCCTCGGTACTGCACCAATTTTTAGATAAATTAGCGGATATGATTGCCACCTATGTCCGTTATCAAATCGATTGTGGGGCGCAAGTGGTACAAATGTTCGATTCTTGGGCGGGTCAATTAACTCCCCAAGATTACGATGTTTTTGCCTTACCCTATCAACAAAAAGTAGTTCGTTTGGTGAAAGAAACCCATCCCGATACACCCTTAATTCTCTACATTAGTGGCAGCGCCGGCGTTTTGGAAAGAATGGCTAAATCGGGGGTTGATATTATTAGCGTCGATTGGACTGTCGATATGGCGGAAGCGAGACAGCGTTTAGGTAAAGCGATGATGGTTCAAGGTAATATCGATCCGGGGGTTTTATTCGGTTCCCAGTCCTTTATTCGCGAGCGGATTATTGATACTATTCGTAAAGCAGGTAATCAAGGTCATATTCTTAATTTAGGTCATGGTGTTTTGGTGGGAACTCCTGAAGATAACGTGCGTTTCTTCTTTGAAACCGCTAAACAAGCGGATCAATTATTAGCAGTTCACGCCTAGGATGTCGTGATCAAGGTTTAGGGAATAGGGGTTAGGAGGTAAGGAAATCGTCTGTAACACCCAACACCTAAGAGTGCATCCCATAATTTAAAATCTACTAAGTTGGGATTCTCTGATAACTTCTGTTAAAAAACTGTGCTTTCTAGGTTGTTTGTTTCCAATCCAGACTCTTGGGGGGTTCTACCCCCCAAACCCCCCGTCGGGGGACGAAGCGCCTCCCCCGAACCCCCCGCGCATTAGTTTTTTTGTGGGATGCTTACACGCAGCTGCTGATATATTTGTAATAATTTAAGAGTCACTGACCATTACTCATTTTTGATATTTCTGCAAAGTTTAGATGCAGCTCTCCAAAATCCGAACCCGTGACTCACTTTTGACTTTCACACTGTCCCCTAAATTCTGCTGGATCAATTAAAAAATGAAAAAGATATTTCTAACGGGTGTGAGTGGCTGTATTGGGCATTATATCGCTGAGATTTTACTGGAAAATCCCGACTATGAATTATATTTTTTAGTTCGTAATCCAGAGAAGTTAAAATTTACTTATCAAGGGCGATCAAATGTTCATATACTTTTAGGCGATATGCAAAATATTGGGGTATATGCGGAGCTTTTAAAAACAATGAATATAGCGGTCTTAATCGCTACCAGTTGGGGAGGAGAGGAGGAAAGTTATCAGATTAATGTGGTAAAAACCCTAGAATTAATTAGTTATTTAGATGCTCAAATCTGCGAGAAAGTCCTCTACTTTTCTACTGCCAGCATTCTCAATCAAAATAATCAACCTTTACCGGAAGCTGGGGAGATAGGAACTAATTATATCCGCACTAAATATATTTGTTATAGTAAATTTACTGACCTAGAAATCGCCGATAAAATTATCACTTTATACCCCACTTTTGTCTTAGGTGGTGACGAAAATAAACCCTATTCTCATATCTATGGTGGTTTACCGGATGTGTTGAAATATATCGGTTTAGTGCGTTGGTTTCAAGCTGATGGCAGTTTTCATTTTATCCATGCCAAAGATATAGCTCAAGTGGTGAATTATTTAATCGAAAATCCCGCACCAGAAAGCAAAATTGTCCTAGGCAATCAACGCACAACAGCTAACCAAGCAGTGGAGGAAATCTGTACTTATTTAAACAAAAAAATCTACTTTCGCATTCCTTTATCTTTAACCATTGCTAACTTTTTTATCAAAGTTTTTAACTTGCAGATGGAAGCATGGGACCGTTTTGCCATGAATTATCGCCACTTCACCCACGTTAAAACCTATACTCCTGCCGATTTTGGTTTAAAAAACTATTGTTCCACCCTCGATGATGTTTTAACCTTGCGAGGAATTCCCCGAAAAAAACCCTAAGTAGTTGGACAAAATTAAATTTACAGTCTGGAAAGAGAGAACCCAGAACAGGGAACAGGGAATGCAAAAATATGTGTAATTGATTCTGTCCGGATACTGACAGCGTATCTATCTTTCAGTTCCTCTTAGGGTGAGAGCATCTCAAACGCTATTGACAATTGGCCAATTTTGTGATCCGCGTGGTCATTTCAAGTGATACCAGTCAATGAGAATAGTTACGAAATCGACCAAATGGGTCGATTTTTGCTTAACAATTGAGATGGCAAATTCTCCTCAAATATGCCTGAATCGTGGGTAAGTAACTCACATAAAGTTCATTTTGTCAAGGATTGTTAAGATGCGCTTACCCTGGGACTATTGACATCAGTGTTTTAATAAGATATAATCTGGGACAAAGTTCGTCTGCTGTCCTGCTGCCAAGTAAAAAAGTTGAAAGTTGTTTATTTATGAATATTGTATTCTGTTTTGATAAAAACTACGAGCAACACTTTGGTGTGGCCTTGACTTCAGTTATTTTAAGTAATATAAATTGCCATATCAATTTATATTTGATCACCGACGTAGTAGATGATGATTTAAAAGAAAAATTAATCAGATTAAGTAAAACTTATGATATATCATTCCAATACTATACTATTGACTCTCCAGAAAAGCTAGAT
Source organism: Microcystis sp. M079S1 (assembly GCF_020246425.1). Lineage (NCBI taxonomy): Bacteria > Bacillati > Cyanobacteriota > Cyanophyceae > Chroococcales > Microcystaceae > Microcystis > Microcystis sp. M079S1. The sequence continues at coordinate 7,223 of NZ_JADBSZ010000324.1, read as the reverse complement.
AATTTAAAAGTCTCGGCACATATTTCCAAGGCCGCTTATTACAGATTGTTGATTCCCGATATTTTGCCTGTATCGATCGATAAGGTTTTGTATTTAGATTCTGATCTCGTGGTAAAGTCTTCCCTGGAAGAACTTTACAACCTAGAAATAGCGGATGAATACTTTCTTGCTGCTCATGGAAGCCGGAAGAAAAGATTTTTTAACAGTGGAGTAATGTTACTCAATCTGAAAAAGTGGCGAGAGGAAAATCTTTCAGAGAGAGTGATTGACTTTGCTCTGAACAATGAAAGTATACTCATTCACTGGGATCAAACTGCTCTCAATAACATTGTAGGAAGCGATTTTCTACCGATTGGTATACGATGGAATTTACAAGTAGATCTAGGGACAAAAAAACACGAAAGGCATGAAAGTTCTTTAAACTTCGATGATGCCAAAATTGTTCACTTTATTGGTTCTAGAAAACCCTGGTATTTTTGGAGTTTAGATAAACGTAAAAAAATTTACGATTACTACTTGAACCAATCATTATGGTCAATGACTAAATGGCGATCAATCTTGAAACAAATAGGCTATCTCCAAACTATGCTCGCAAAGATACTGAAAGCTTAAAATGAGGATTATGATAGGGAATGCGTCAGGGGATAAGCTGTTGACTATCTAAATTACTCTTTAAGACTGCAAGGGAGCGGGGAGCAGGGAGAGACAGTTTGAGTATTTGTACTAAAATTTTCAATACGCAGTTTAAATTCAGTACAGCTTACCAAAGATGAGGTAAAGTGATAACTTACAGCGTTTCCCTAAAGATGAAGTCTAACCTAATTCCGCAACTGACTTTCCAAAACGAAAACTTCCTACCTCACCATTAAGATAACTGCTATATCGGTGACTCTTAAATTAGTACAAATATATGAACAACTGCGTGTAAGCATCCCACCGAAAAACTAATGCGCTCCGGGGTTTGGGTAGGGTTGATTCATGAATCAACCCTACCTTGAATCAACCCTAGGGGTTTGGGGGGTTCTACCCCCCAAAAACTTGGCTTGAGTGATAAAATCAGAAATAATGCCCAACTCTTAACGCCAAATAGACTAATCTTGAAATTGTCTAGCATGAAATTGAGCGTAACGACCATTAAGATTTAATAACTCCTCGTGATTACCCACCTCGATAATTTCACCCTTTTCTAAAACTAAAATACGGTTAGCTTTTCTGACAGTTGCTAATCGGTGAGCAATAACAAATACCGTGCGCTCCGTCATAATTCTTTCTAAAGCTTCCTGCACTAAAGCTTCCGATTCCGAATCGAGCGCGGAAGTCGCTTCATCTAAGATTAAAATTCTCGGATTAGATAAAACCGCTCGCGCGATGGCGATTCTTTGTCTTTGTCCACCCGATAAATTAACACCCCTTTCTCCCACATAGGTATAGTAACCCTGGGAAAGTTCACCGATAAATTGATGAGCATTAGCAATTTTTGCCGCTTTTTCCACCTCTTGCAGATTAAAATCTCCCTGGCCAAAAGCGATATTTTGGGCTATAGTGCCAGAAAAGAGAATATTTTCCTGCAAAACTACGCCAATTTGTCGCCGGAGACTTTTTAAAGTCACATCACGAATATCCACCCCATCGATTAAAATCTTGCCAGAAGTGGGGTCATAAAAACGCAATAAAAGATTAACTAAAGTGGTTTTTCCCGCTCCCGATGCTCCCACTAAAGCAATCATTTCGCCAGCGTGTGCAGTAAAATTAATATTTTTTAAAACCTGTCTGTCCTCATTGTAAGAAAAATTTACTTGACAATATTCAACTTCTTTGCTATGGGGTGGCAGATTGATCGCATTCGGTTTTTCGGTAATTGTTGGCAAAATAGCTAACAATTCAAAAATCCGATCCATGGAGGCTTGCCCCTGTTTAAATTGATTATAATTACTGGTAATATGGGCGATGGGATCGATTAACATTGCCACCGCTGCCACATAACTAACAAAGTCAATTCCAGTTAAATTCTTTTGGGAAATTTGCCAACCAGCGAGAAAGAATAAAAAGATGACACCGAGAGCTTGTAAGAATCCCACCACGACGTATTGTAAAGCTTTGGTGGATTCTGATAGGTATTGAGCGCGGCGATTTTCCTCCGCTTCTTGGGCAAAAAGCTCGGTTTGATAATCTTCAGCAGCGAAAGCTTGCACCACACGAATACCGCCAAAAACTTCGGTTAATAACGAAGAAAGATTAGATATTTTCGCTTGGGCGCGACGAGCATATTGTAATAATTTTTCACCAAAAAATCCCACCAAAACTCCCAACAAAGGAGCGATAATAATGACAGCGATCGTCAATTGCCAGTTAACAATAAACATATAGGCAAAGACGACAATTAACTGTAAGGCTGAGGGGATAAAATCATGGAAAAATTTGTTAATTACTTCCCCAATGCGATCGATATCTTCCGTTAAACGATAGGATAAATCACCGGTTTTTGCCGTTTCAAAGTAATTTAAGCCGAGGGTTTGCAGGTGAGCATAAACTTTTTTTCTTAATTCTAGGGCAATTTTTAAAGAAGCTTTTGCCATCAGGGAATCTTGCCCATACTGAGACATTCCCCGCAGTAAAAAAACCACTGCCCCCACCCCCGAAAGTGTCGCCAATGCTTGCACATTTCCCTCGCCGATATATCTGGCCATTTGTCCAGCTAACCAAGCTAAAATCGGCCAAAATACCGTAAATCCGATCGTACAGATGAACGCCAAAATAATTGTTTGGGTTTGGGGACGGAGATAGGGAATTAGGTTCCAATAACTAGAGCGAGATTTCAAAATAATTTAGTGCCTTTAAATATAAGTATTCGTGCAAAATTAATTTGCTAGTCGAGACAGTTATCAGTTATCAGTTATCAGTGGGTAAGTTATCAGTTATCAGAACGTAGGTTGGGTTGAAGCATGAAACCCAACACACCCATGGATTACGCTACCGCTAACCCATCCTACAAATAATTGTGCCTCCCTACTTACTGTTTACTGTTCACTGATTACTGTTTAGACACCCTTGCACTTTGACCAGAGGTTTACTAAGAGGTATAATTAACTTTGCTTAGGTACTGAAGAAAAGGAGATTAACTAACAAATTTGCTTAAGGGGTTAATCAGGATGTAGAGACGTTTGTAGTCCACGTCCCTACGATATTTTCCAATAATACAAAGTTATGCTGCGATCAAACCGCCACAGCTTGATGAATGTAGCCTAATTCCGTCAATTTGTTCCAGACTTTGGCGACACTTTCCTCTAAAGTCTCTAAATCGGTGCGGCATTCCACTTCTGGGTTAAAAGGTGGTTCATAGGGATCATCAATTCCCGTAAAAGACTTGATTTCGCCAGCACGCGCTCTTTTATATAATCCTTTCACATCGCGATCCTCACAGACGCTTAAGGGAGCATTCACGAAAACTTCGACAAAATTGCCGATTTTTCCCCTTACTTCCTCGCGAATCTCACGATAGGGAGAAATAGCTGAAACTAGGACAATCACACCGTGACGGGTGAGCAAATTAGACACAAAACCAATGCGACGGATATTTTCATCGCGATCCTCTTTACTAAATCCTAAACCTTTGGTGAGGTTCGTCCGTACTATATCGCCATCGAGAACTTCAATTGAATAACCTTCAGCGATTAATTTTGCCTGTAATGCCTCGGTAATCGTACTTTTCCCCGCACCGCTCAATCCCGTTAACCAAACCGTCACGCCGCCTTGTTTCATAGCAATCATTAATAATACTTAAATCCTGTTTAGCGTACCATATCTCAGTGATCAGTGATCAGTGATCAGGAGTCAGGAGATAGGAGTCAGGAGTCAGGAGATAGGAGTCAGGAGATAGGAGATTATTTTATTTATTCTCCCCCCGCAACGCGCACGAAGTGGTCTCCCCACACCCCACACCCCACACCCCACACCCCAGTTCCCCAACCTGATTGAAACAAACAACCTGTCACCACGATCATTGATAATGTATGTTGAGTTACTGTCTTGAATAAGGTAATGTTTAAGAAATTCCCCCCTCACACCCCGCTCATTCTTGGCTTAGGTTCTGGGGTTGCGCTTTTTACTCTCACCAGTCTCTTTCTCTTTCACCCGAAAATTCTCGCTTGGCTCGATCGCAATAGTGCTTCGCTTCCTAGCCAAGATCCTAACCAACCCTCTGCCGTGGTTGATAGCGCTTCTCTACCACAAACCGAGCGAGATGTCAAGTTAAAAGATGTTGCCGATGCCAACGCGCCCTCTTTAGATCGTAGTCGCGCCCGCTATCTCCTGGCCATGGATTTATTGAGAAAATATGAAGGGGGTCCGGCTTTAAAACAATTAGAAGGCTTAGAAAAACAATATCCTGTCCTCGCTCCCCAGATTCTCCTCAAACAGGGACGCGCCCACGAATTAAGCAACGATAGTGAAAAAGCGCGAGAAATTTGGCAAAAATTACTGGAAACCTATCCCCAATCGCCCGTAGTGGCAGAAGCTTACTACTCTTTGGGCAAATACGACCCCAGTTATCATGAGAAATTGCTCAAGGAATACCCCCGACACCCGCGTACTTTGGCTTTAATTCGCCAACGTCTTCAAGAAAATCCCGATCAATTTCCCTTATGGTTACAGTTAGCCAAGGCTAATCCTTTTGATCCTACCCTCAATCAGGCCCGCGATCGTTTGGTGAAAGACTACGCCGAGCAGTTAACTCCGGCGGATTGGGCAATGATTGGGGCAGGTTATTGGCAGTCGGGATTGTACGAAAAAGCCTATAAAGCCTACGCTCAAGCCACTCCTAGCCCCGAACAAGCCTATCGTTACGCCCGCGGGCTACAAATTGCCAAAAAACTGCCAGAAGCTCGCACCGCTTACCAAAAATTAATTAAAACCTATCCCCAGGCCCCAGAAACCGGTTTGGGATTACTGCGACTCGCCCAGATTTCTCCTAACCGCGATGCCTTAGCATATCTCGATCGCATTGTCAAGCAATTTCCCGATCGCGCTCCGGAAGCTTTGGAAGCGAAAGCCAAATTACTCAACTCAACTAATGCCCAGTCCGCTAGTCAAACATGGCAGACTTTATTAAATAAATACCCAAAATCCGACGAAGCCGCCGATTATCGCTGGTTAATGGCCCAAAGAGCCGCTAAATCCGGTGATTACGCCAAGGCGTGGCAGTGGGCGCAGCCAATTGCGGTTAATAATTCCGATAGTCAAATTGCCCCGAAAGCAGCCTTTTGGGTGGGAAAATGGGCGCAAAAACTCGGCAAAAACCAAGAAGCAAAACAAGCTTTTACCTACACTATTTCTCGTCATCCCCATTCCTATTATGCTTGGCGCTCGGCGGTTTTATTGGGTTGGGACGTGGGGGATTTTACCACTGTCCGCTCCTATAATCCTACCACCGTCAAACCCGCCACTCGTAACGATCCCCCCGCTGGTTCGGAAGCTTTCAAGGAATTATATCGAATTGGTGAAGATACGGACGCTTGGAATCTCTGGCAAGCAGAAATTGTCGATCCTTGGAATTTAACCGTTGACGAACAATTTAACCTCGGTGTCTATAAACTCTCTCGCAATCAAAATTTAGAAGGAATTAACCTGATTTGGCGCTTGCGAGAAAGAGATACCCCAGAGGAAAAGAAAGCCTGGAAACTCCTGCGAAAAAATGATAAATACTGGCACTCTTTATTCCCTTTCCCCTACTACGATACCATCCTGCAATGGTCAAAAGATAGACAATTAAATCCCCTGCTAGTGACGGCTTTAATCCGGCAAGAATCCCGCTTTGAAAAAGAAATTCGTTCTCCTGTGGGGGCAGTGGGATTAATGCAAATTATGCCCGATACCGGTAAATATATCGCGGGTAATACTGGCAATAAAAGTTATTCTTTAACTAATCCTGAAGATAACATTATGATGGGGACATGGTATCTCGATTATACCCATGGCAAATTTGCCGGAAATTCACTTTTTGCCGTGGCTAGTTATAACGCTGGACCTGGGGCAGTTTCCAAATGGAGACAGCGTTTCGATTTTAGCGATCCCGATGAATTTGTTGAGAATATTCCCTTTAGAGAAACTAAGGGTTATATAGAATCGGTGTTTGGTAATTATTGGAATTATCTCCAGATTTATAACCCCGAAATTCAAGAGCAAATGAGCAGAATTGCTAACCCTTCCTAGGGGATTGATGGGGATGGGTAATTAACTCATTCCCTTAAGTAAGTAGCTCTAATTAAATAGAAGATAGATTTTGCCTTAGATCCCCCCCTATCCATTAGTCATACTAAATCCGTTGAGTATAGGCTACTTATGGGGACAGACGAACGGCAAGAGGCAAAAGGGGGAATAAATAATCAGTATTTAATAGCCGGATTTAGTATTAGTAACCAATTGTTGATTTTTTACCGATTGAATTTCCAGCCAAATTGTCTTAAATTTAATAAGTACCTAAGCAAAATTAATTACACATTTCGATAAAGCTTTTGCCTTTTGCCTTTTGTCCCCTGCCTTCGTTAAAACCACTCACTTAATAGGATAGTTACACAACGTAAAAATTGGCTAATTCAGGAGTTATTATTATGCTAGACCAAATGATGAAGATGTTAGAAGGGCAACAAATAGGTCCCTATCGTCTTAATAAGTTTCTCGGTGCCGGGTGCCGCGGTCTACCACCTCTCTCAATATACAAGGTTGGGTTGAGGAACGAAACCCAACCCAATTATTTAAAAGTGTTGGGTTTCACTATCGTTCAGCCCAACCTACGATCTACTGCCTTGAAACACAATATTTAAGGCTCTGCCTTAAAACAATATTCAGGTAGAACCTGAAGGGAGCATTCCCAGCTTTAGCCGTAGAAACCCAACCCAATTATTTAAAAGTGTTGGGTTTCACTATCGTTCAACCCAACCTAGGTTCTACTTTTGTCAACTGCTGTTTTTTTATTGAGAGTTAGTTGCAAGTAAAATGACCGAAACCATTATCAATCGCTAATAGAACTCTTGCAAATTAATTATATGTTATAATGATGGGTTAACTAATTTTCCCCAAAAAATTATTTAATCAGTACATTTGTCCTGAATGAAAACTTGAAGTTTAACTTTTAACTCAAAACTCTTTAGAGCTGCTTTAATTTGGTTATCAAAACCTCTTTATTTAAGCGGCACAAACTATCTCAATTATAAAAATTGAGAATAAAT
>NZ_JADBSZ010000323.1:0-10250 GCF_020246425.1 Microcystis sp. M079S1 | reverse complement strand
GTCTGCTGAAAAAGTTTGTTGGTGGGGGCAGGGTGTGGGGTGTAGGGTGTAGGGTGTGGGGTTTTACCGATTTTGAGGGGGTCAATTACCTAATTTTCAGGGAAAAAGTACCTGAATTTTACCCCCGATCCCTCCAATGGTTGGCACTTTTTGAGGTCAAAAAAGTCTAAAAGCCTTATCCAACAAGGTTTTTAGATTTATTCAGCAAACCCTATTTAGATTCCTAATCCACCGTCAGTGGGGGAATATGGAAGCTATAAACGATTACGGACCCCAACAGGCAAAAATCGTCGCGGCAGAACGCCGCTATGATTGGGATACTATGACGGAAGAGGAAAAAGAAGAATTTATCGATGAAATCGTTCACGAGAAGTAGTGATTTATACTGTTGTCTTCGATACAAATATTCTCATATCTGCTGCGCTTTCTAAAGGCGGTAGCCCGAATAGTTGTTTTTCCCTAGCCCAAAGCAAACTGATTCGATCGGTCACTTGTCCAGAGATTTTACGGGAATTATCTGAAAAACTTCTACTAAAAATCAAATTTCCTGAAGAACGAGTTAGAAAATACATTGAGGAAATTTGTGATGCTTCTAGCATTGTTTCTATAGGTGGAACACTTAGAGCCGTTGCCGACGATCGCGATGACGATATGATCATAGAGTGAGCGATCATTGGCAATGCTACCCATATTATCACGGGAGACAAACATCTTCTCTCACTGGTTGAATATCAAAATATTCAGATCGTCAAGGCAAAAGATTTTCTAGATTTCTTAACTCGAAATAATAACCATCAATTATGAACTTTACTCCTTAAATAGAGACTCCTCCCAGGCCCAAAAGCCAGCCAAGCACCACAAGCAGGGCCTGCTGAACAATGGTAAAACCCTTTTAAAATAAGGCTTTTGACCTGTTAAAATCCGATGTTAGTGCTGCGAAAATAGGATTAAGACCTTCAAAAACCTGGCATTATCCTTCTTTTAGTACATAAACTGGTACAAAAAAGAGGGCAACAAAGCCTGAAACGACCGGCTACTGACTCCTGACCCCACCAATACACTTTTTCAGCAAACCCTACTTAATTTCTACGGGTTCTAAATTATCAGCAGGAGTAAAACCAAAGAGACGGGAATAAAAATAAAATTCTGCATCTAATGCTCGTTTTATCGATTCAGCTTGACGAAATCCGTGTTGTTCTCCCGCAAAGGGAACGTAAGCGACGGGTAAACCTTTCGCTTTTAAAGCTTCTACCATCATTTCCGCTTGATTGGGTGGAACCACTCGGTCTTCTAAACCTTGGAAAAAGATTACCGGACAGGATAACTGAGCGGTAAAATGAATAGGCGATCGCTGATAGTAAATTTCCTTTTCTTGAGGATAAAGTCCCACCAATTTATCTAAATATCTCGACTCGAATTTATGGGTATCGTTGGCTAAAACCTCTAAATCACTAACTCCGTAATAACTAGCTCCTGCTTTAAAAGTATCATGAAAAGTTAAGGCCGCTAAAGTTGTATAACCACCGGCGCTGCCTCCGGAAATTGCCAATCTTTCCCCATCGACTAATCCCTGATTAACCAAATATTTTGCCCCGTTGATGCAGTCTTCCACATCGACAATTCCCCAATTTCCCTGCAAACGCTGACGATATTGACGACCATAACCCGTACTACCGCCATAATTGACATCTAGATAGCCAAAACCGCGACTGGTCCAGTATTGCACCCGCAGACTTAAACTAGAGTTCGCCGCAGCCGTCGGTCCACCGTGACTTTTGACTAAAAGGGGCGGTAATTCGCCATTGGGGGCGGTATAATCGGGGTTTTTGGGCGGATAATACCAAGCATAGGCCGTTAGTCCCTGACTGGTGGGAAAAGCGAGCATTTCCGGAATCGAGAAATAATCGCTAGAAATAGTTAAATTACTGGAAGATTTGAGAATTTCTCTCGTTCCTGTGGCTAAATCCATTGAGACAACCGCCGTTACTTCCCTGAAAGAACCGCCGATAAAAACTATTTTGTTCTCCCTAACTTGTAGGGAAGAAATGTTAGTATCAGCAGTGATAATTTCTTGAAATTCTCGATTAAGAGTATCGATACTCCCTAAATGCCAACGACCATCTTTTGTATAGCTACAAATAATCTTTGATTCCCGGTCAAAACCGTAGTTAGATAAACCAAAAACCCAATGAGGATAGGCAAATTCAGCATCAATTGGTTCGATAACTGGTTCGATTTGTTCATCGTGGTTAAAGCAATAAAAGTTCCAGAAATTATTGCGATCGCTAGTAAAATATAACTGTTCATCGGCGGACCAGCGCGGTTCACACACTGACTCATTTTCACCACCAGCAACAACCCGAATATTAGTCAAATAAAGATTATTAATATCCGCCACCCAGAGAAAAGAACTATCCCAGGGCATATTAGGATGATTCCAACTAATCCAAGCTAATCGAGAACCATCGGCACTTAAGCGAGGAGAGGTATAAAAATCATCGCCAGATACTAAAGTTTTTATTTCTCCCGTATCCACATCGATGCTGACAATACTATTAACTGGTTCCCGATCTTTTTGGCTATGATCTTCACAAATACAGATTAAACGATTGCGAAATTCATCGAGAATTAAATCCGCATAACGACAGGAATTTTCTGGTGTTAGAGGTTGGGGTAAACTATCAGCAGTTTGGCGATAAATTCTTTGGTCAGCAAAATTACAAAAATAGATAGTTCCGGCAACAATTAGACAGGAACCTCCCCCGTATTCATGGACACGAGTTCGCACATTAAAAGGCCCTGGAGTGATGTCTGTAGTTGTGCCGTCGGGGTTTAATTTAACTAAAACATTTCGCCCCTTTTCCTGTGGTCTGCCTTCTAACCAATAAATATCTTCTCCGTCTAGAGTTACACCGCCAAGACTAATCGATGCTGCCACAATTAGATCGGAGGTAATCGGTGATTTCCAGGAACCGTAAGCTGATATTTGATTAGACATTTTCTACTACAGCAGTGATCCTAATGGTGAACTAACTTGATCAGAAACGCTGATCAATTAAGAAAATTTCGAGTAAACAGGACAAGGTAGAGATTGGGTGCATCCCTACCTAACTCTCTGTTTTCCTGCAATCGGAGCGGCGGGATTCGAACCCACGACCCCTACTACCCCAAAGTAGTGCGCTACCAAGCTGCGCTACGCCCCGATATTGAACCTTAACCATCATAGCGATAATCGCCGCATTTTGCAAGCTTTTTTTTTCTTCCTTTCTCCCCCATCCCCGGAATTAGCGGCCAGCTATCTAGCTAGGGTTTGCTGAAAAAGTTGTTCGTGGGGACAGGGTGTGGGGTGTGGGGTGTGGGGTGTGGGGTGTAGGGTGTAGAGTTTTACCAGTTTTGAGGACGTTCGGCGAAGCTCAGTCGAGTGGACGGTGAGCTTGTCGAACCGCCGTGGCCAATTACCTAATTTTCAGGGAAAAAGTGCCTAAATTTCCCCCCGATCACTCCCATATCTGGTACTTTTTGATTGACAAAAAGTCTAAAGGTCTTAGCCAATAAGGTTTTTAGATTTATTCAGCAAGTCCTAGCTAATTGGGGAATACGTCCTTTTAGTCCCGTCATTAATTGCAGGGCAAACAATTTCAACGGGGGGAAACCGCGCATAATTGCCAATCCGAGACGACGGATGACAACGATAGGCGGCCAGTTATTGGAGAACAGGCGATCTAGAAAATCCGTGAAGCCTAAAATCGCTAAATTCTCCGATCTACGCCATTTTTCGTAGGATTTTAGGGTAGAAAGCGCTCCTATATCCCCTTGCTTTTCCACTGCTTCCTTTAATACCTGCGCTAAAGCGGCTGCGTCGCGAATGCCTAAATTTAAACCTTGACCACCGACGGGATGACAACAGTGAGCGGCATCACCAATTAAAGCCAGTCGGGGTTTAACATAGGTATCACTCTGCATTAACTGTACGGGAAAGAGAGCGCGGGGGCTAACTAATGCTATTTTTCCCAGTAATCCCCCCGTATATGCTTCTAATTTGTCGATAAATTCCGCTTCGGGCATTTCTTGCAGTTTTTTCGCTTCCCCATGGGGATTTGTCCAAACGATCTGACAGCGATTACCCTGGAGCGGTAAAATGCCCATGGGACCGGTGGGCCAAAATCTTTCAAAGGCGGTATCGTTGCGATCGAGTTGATGTTTAATGGTGAAAGCGACACAGGATTGCCAATATTTCCAACCTTTGGTTTTAATTTGCGCCCCTTGCCGGATAGCGGATCTGGCTCCATCAGCCCCGATAACTAATTTTGCGGTGATTTTTCGGGTTTGACCGGCTTCTTCCAGGGTGACAGTGGCTATTTCTCCTCCGTACTCCACTTCTAACACTTTAGCAGGGGATAACCACTCAATGCGATCGCAATCTTGGCTGGCCTTGTGCAGGGCCGTTAAAATCACTTGATGTTCGCCCACATAGCCTAAATAATCGGTTTTTAGCTCATCGACCACAAAGGGGACAAAAATCGGGTAATCGGCATCAGAAAGGCGAATATGACGAAATTTACCGATACTGGGCGAGATTTTATCCCAGATACCCAAGCCTGTAAAAATCCGGCTGGACATCAAGGAGAGGGCATAAGCTTGACGACGGGAGGCGGCCACCTCTAGGGGACGTTCCTCGATCATAGCGATATTTAATCCTGTATTTTTTAAAGCCACCGCTAGGGTGGTTCCGACTATACCGCCCCCGACAATGATTAAATCGTAGCTGTCCCGTCTTAACATATAAATATTTTTCTCAAAGATAATCAGTGACTACAATGATCTATTCTGACACGATTTTCGGGGTTGCTGTCGGGTTTGATTGTCTTCACCCCACCTAGCCATTGATCGACTTGAAAGGGTTTTGTCCGTGGTTGAGAGTTTCGGGTTATCGCTCTTCCTGAACTTCTGGAAGGGCGATAACAAGCTGCTAAGTAGCTGGTTATAATTAAATTAAAAATGGATTTTAGGTTCGATCCCCCCTGCCCCCCTTGATAAGGGGGGTGCCGATCCCCCCTGCCCCCCTTAATAAGCTATCCCTTATAGGGATCTTTCTTAACAATTTTTGCAGTAAGCACTCCAACCCTTATCCTGACTTGATTTCAGTTTTTTCTTTGTCAGTAAGGGTGTCAACAAGGAATATTACAAATTGTTAACCGAGTCTTGAAAGCCTTGTGCTACAAAGGTTTGAAATGTTAAGAAAGATGTGACTAAAGGATAGCTTAATAAGGGGGGCATCTGATAATTTTTAACGCCTACCTACTTACAAGCTCTGTTAGCTGATGCTCCTGGGGTGCCAGTCTTCTTGGATACCCCGACTTGGGGCAACAACCCGAGAAGTTGGCCCAAGACAAAACCCGCAACAGCTAGACTACTCTTTTTTTAACTTAAGGCAAGCTTTCTATTAATTGAATCACAAAGTTAGCCCTTGCAGAATCGCCTAAAGCTAGATAACCTTCTCTGGCTTTACTATACCAAATCTTGGCTTGATTATTATCTCCTAAAGCGGCATAAACTTCTCCTAACCCAAATTGAGCCAAGGTTTTTTCTTCTAATTGTTCTGGTATCTGAGCTAATTCTATCGCTTTAAGATAATGATTGGTAGCTAGATTAGCCAGGCCAATTTGCCAGTACAAATCAGCTAAGTTTCTCTCGATGATGGCTGAATTTTGACCCTGTTTGATGGTAGTTTCTAGAATAGCAATTGCTTCACTGGTAAGATGATAAGTTGCTAGGGATTGGGAAGATAAAACATAGTTATTAAAAGTTGAAGTTGGTAGGGTATAAGTTCCATAAAAATCGGCTAATATTAATGCTTTAGTTTGCTTATTTATATTTAATTGTTCTATTTTATTAACTTCGGCCTGTATAGTTGCAACTTCTGAGGAATGTAACCTGATGAATTCTATTTTAGAAGCTTTATCTTGCTCGGAAGACTGTCCCCCATCGGTTTGAATTGTCACAGAATAAGGAATACCGGGCCGAAAAACTGGTGTTCCGGGATAGGAAATTTGGGTTTGAGAAACTTGCTTTTCCCAGATAATCCCCTGTGAATCCATAACTTTTATTGTGTAATATCTCGTTTGGGAAACTTCATTCCAGCGCAAAATGGGGGTATCTGTTAGTATCAGGGTGTGACGGGGTGAAATGAGATAGGGAATGAGTGCATTTGTTCCCCCTAAAGAACCCGGGGGTGGGGGATTTTTGGCTTTTAACGCTTCCCAGATGGGGCAAATTGTCTTTAGTCCAGAGGGTACACCTGAACTAACTGGGCGTTGTTGTAAATCGGGACATAATACTGTCACCCTAACACCCTGAAGAGGAAAAATTTGATCGCCTTTGTTTAATTCTGTATTAATAGAAACGGGTTTAAATTCAGTCCAATTTTGTCTTTTTAGCTTGACGATACCAGTTGTTGATTCAATTCTAGCAGGCAAGGCTATCCCTTTAGCACTTTCTAAAAATAGGGTCAGCATTCCTGTGCTTAATCCTAATAGGATGAGTTGGGTTTTGGTGAGCATTTTTGTTTCTCCCGGTTTGCTAGACATTGTTGTGCTTGTATTCTCCAGCTATCTTCGTCAGGATTTAAGCTGTTAGCGTATTGATTACAGGTTTCCCATTCTTTTAAGGCCTCTGTTTGGTTATTTTGGGCTTCTCTTACCTGCGCTAGTAAACAATGAGGGGCAGCACTATTTTTATCTAATTTAATCGCTTCTGATAAAGCTGTTTCTGCCCCTGGAATATCTCCTTGTTTTAGCCTTGCCCAACCTAAATTTTTCCAGATAGCAAATTGGGTTTCTTGATCTAATTTTGGCCCAGATTGGGCTTTAAGTAAAAGGTGAACAGCAGCAGGATAGTTTTTATGGAGAATATGTAATCGAGCTAGATTATTAATAGCGGTAGTTATTTCTCCTCCTTGTATAGCTAGTATATATTCTTTTCTAGCTAAATCAAAATCCTGTAATTCTTCGTAGAGTAATCCTAAGTTAAAATGTGCCTCAGCGTCATCTGGATTTAAAGACAAGGCTCGTTGATAATCTTCTTCTGCACTGCTCAAATCTCCCTTTTTATAATGACTCCAACCCCAATGATTATACCAGGTGGCTACAGTTGGTAAAGAGAGTCTTAATCCCCAAATACTCAGAATTAATAAAAAAGATAAACCAGCGCCAATTTCCTGCCAGTATTGTTCTTGAATCCCAAAGCGTGTCAGTAAGTTTTTTCCAGTTTCTTGTCCAGTTTTAGTTAAGATTCCTCCTGCGGCAAGTAAGGTTAATATACTTTGAAAACTGACTAAAACACCTCCCAAAATATCGCTTCCCCCTGAAAGAAACCGAGAGCCAATTTCACCAATTAATCCTAAAGAAATTGTCAAGAAAGTAACAGAAGCTCCATTTGCCAATAAATCGTATTTATGCCAAGGAGAATCAATTTTAGGGACTTCAAGTAGCCACCACCAATTTTTAGTATCGGGATTAAAATCGGGACGTAATTTGGCGATTGTTGGGGCGATTGTGGCTTGTTTTTTCCTAAGAATGTTGTCTAATTCTTGGAGAATATTTAGGATATTATCAGTAATTAAATAGGTTTCTGTTAGCTTAGTTTGAATGCGATCGCGGGCTAGTAAAATATTAAGAATTTCGGCTTCTGTTGGTGTAGGATGCTCTTGGAGAATGGCGATCAAATCTTGATAAGTTTTTAGGTCTTGTTCTAGAGATGAATTAGACATAGGCTTAGAATACTTAAAATAGTGATTTTCTTAAAGTAAACCTAGAATTGTTCTTAACGCTGTTTCTAAATTAGCTCGATCAATTTGTATGATGATTACAGGTCTAATTCCTGACTGTTCTGTGCTAATGACGGGGTTGAGGTCGCACAAAACCACATCACCACGAATAACGCTACCATTTGATTTCGCCACGAGCTAATTTTTCCTCATAATCTTCTAGATTTGACAAATAATCTGAAAAATCAGATTCTGCGATTTCTACGAAATCAGAAAACTGCTGATTGTACTTTAAGGTAAGGAAATCAATAAAGTCATTCACTTCTTCAACTAATGACTCTGGAAGTTGACGAATTTTGGCAATTGTAATATCTTGGACTGTCATGATTGAGAATTGTTCTTGAGAGTGGGGTACTAAAGCGCAACTACAAACTGATCATAGCATTTTTGAGCAGGATTTTAAAGATTTATCTGATAACTAACAACTAACAACTAACAACTGATAACTGATAACTGATAACTGATAACTGATAACTGATTATAATCCATTGCCAATGAGAATAAAAGGCGCCCAGTAACGGGGATGGCTGAGGCGATTTGCTACGTCCGATGGCACTCCTTCAATAGGTTCTATTCTAATACTACCACGCCGCTGCTCATTGGTTGGGTTATTACTGGTAATCAAGGCAATTTGTGCCTGTTGTAATGCCGCTGCTTTACTCAATTTACCTGTCCTCAAAGCAGCATAAAAAGCATTCATCAAAGCTTGTGTACCGCCATCATCAACACTCCATAAAGAGGCAATAACTGCCCTTGCGCCTGCGGTTTGTAGTCGATATCCTAACCCTAAAATTTCGATTCCTGTGCCGTAATTACCCCCTAAACCTGTCTCGCAAGCACTCAAAACAATTAAATCAATATTTTTAAACCGCCAGTTTTTCATTGTTTGTAGAGTCACAACTGTCCCATCTCCAAAAAGAACAAAAGACTGTTCTGGAGTTCCCACCACAAAGGCTGCATGGGTGGCAAAATGGACGACAGTATAGCTATCCAGTAGGGGAATAATTGTTTGATTGAAGTCTTTATCGAAGTATTTAGTAGTAGGAGAAACGGTCTGTGCTAATTTATCTACCTCTATACCCGCAAAAGGCAACCCATTAAATTTGAAGTCTTGTCCTTCATGTCGAAACTGATAGCTGCCCTTGACAAAAGCCGCCGCTAAAATTTGCATTTTCGGTTCGGGTTTGGTATTAAAATCAGTCAGAGATGCTGCCGTGATATTATTAACCAGGTAGCGTTCAATTAACCACTGTTTGCCGTCGTATAAAGCCGCCAGAGGAATGTAGCGCAGTTGTCCGTCAGGAGCATAAATAATCGTTTTTGCATCGGCAGTTTTTAGGTTATTTTCTAGGGGTTTAATCAGCCATTCATAAAGCTGTTGGGCTGGCTTTTTGGCATCCAGACTAGGATTTTGTAAGGCTTCCCGGAAAGCGCGAATAGTTTCGTTTAGTTCTTTTTTGCTGACTTTTACGGTGTGGCGGACGGGAGTAGAATCAGCAGTGGTGAGGATGATTTCTAAGCGGTCATCAAAGATAATTGGGTAGATAAGGACGGCATTTTGTTGGAGTTTTTTGAGATTATCAGATAAGCCAATTAAATTGTCTAAATTATTCAGGAGATCGGCGGAACGGGTTTGGGGTTTGAGTTGGTTAATTAAGGCTAAAACTTCTGGACTTTCGATAAATTTATTAAACTCAGCGACAATTTGTTCCTGTTGTTTCCAGAGTTGGAGGAGGCGTTGTTCTTCTGAGGGAGTTAGTTTGCCGTTGAGTTTTTGTCGTTCTTGCAGTCGGCTGATTTCTTGGCCAATTTCTACTGCTTTATTAACAATTGCCTCAATTCCCTCGTCTATTTTTTGTTCTGGCGGTAGTTTGGGAACTCCCTGTTCTGTATTTGTGTTACCGCGCACTCCCCGCAAATAATCGTCTAATTCCTGTACTTTCAACAAATCTAACACCCGTTGCGCTTCCAGAATGCGGTCTTGTTGCAGCAGCAAGTCAGCTAAACGGCGGTAAGTATTGGCAACAGTTTCGGTGTAGGTTTGTTGCAATTCTTTGGGGAGTCCTTTAATATCGCCTCTGAGAGTTTCATAGACGTTAACCGATTGTTTGTAGAAGATAATCCCTAGTTGGGGTTGGTTTTGTTGTTGCAGTAAGTAACCAATATTGTCTAAGGTTACTGCTTCCCCCCCGCGATCTCCCACCGCCCGCCTTAAGGGTAATGCCTGTTGGTAATAGTCTAATGCCTTCTGTTTCTCCCCTAAATCATCATAGACAAGACCAATATTATTGAGAGTAGTGGCTTCCCCCCCGCGATCTCCCACCGCCCGCCTTAAGGGTAATGCCTGTTGGTAATAGTCTAATGCCTTCTGTTTCTCCCCTAAATCATCATAGACAAGACCAATATTATTGAGAGTAGTGGCTTC
>NZ_JADBSZ010000322.1:0-11542 GCF_020246425.1 Microcystis sp. M079S1 | reverse complement strand
TAACGTCTTTTGACTACACCATAAATCAAATTCTCCTGCTTTAAAGCCATCAGTAAATCTGATTTTACGTCTATCATCAGATAGTTGGTAGCCTGTTAGTTTATACTCAACGGAACGACTATGCTTTTTGAACCGAGGAAAACCCTTTTTTCCCGGTATCTTAGCATGACAATTCTGGTAAAACTTACTAATTGATTGCCAGGCTCTATCAGCAGCCGATTGACGAGCTTGAGAGTTTAATTTATTAACCCATGGTGTCTCTTTATTGTTAGCTAGTACCGCACAAAGTTTTTGGAGATCATTGCGGGTTGTCCCTTGATTGTCCATCCAATAACGAACACAAGAGTTACGCACAAACTGAGATGTCCTAATTGCTTCATCTAGTCTTTGGTATTGTTCTGGTGTCCCGTTTTTTAACTTGGCTTCTACGACTAGCATTGATTAATCCTCGACCCTGGATAGATTGAGTATAACACAGTTTACCTACAAATGGTAGAATTAAAATCGTGCTTCGCCGTCAATATCTTGGTCGGATTTCATCCCCCGCAAAGGTTGGATGTCTTGTCGAAAAATTTAGCGGCGGCATTCATCCGACATTTTAGGTAAACTGAAGATTGTTTACTGATTTATTCCCTCCTGATAATTGTCAACGATGAGATTAATCGGGAGAATTAGCAATATTGACGGCCAAAATTTATGGAATCCGCCTATTTTATTCCCCGTCTAGTTATCCCCGTCGGTGATCCCGCCGGGATCGGTCTTGAAGTAGTGTTAAAAGCGATCGCCGATTCCCCAATCTCGTGCAGTTGTCAGATTACTCTAATCGGCACCAGAACGCTTCTCGAAAAAGCCTATCACGATCCCCATCTCCTCGATCGCTTTTCTCTGATCGATTTGCCCTACAATCAAGAAAAAATCGTTTGTGGGCGTGGGGATGCCCATAGTGGTGAAATTAGCTTTCTTTACCTGCAAGAAGCAATAAAACGCACCCTCAAGGGCGAATTTGATGGTATTGTCACCGGTCCGATCGCTAAATCCTGTTGGCAGTTGGCCGGTTATGATTTCCCCGGTCAAACGGAGGTTTTAGCTACCATGGCGGGAATTAACCGTTATGGGATGCTATTCGTCGCTAAATCCCCTCACACCGGCTATAACTTACGCACTCTCCTCGCCACTACCCATATCCCCCTGCGAGAAGTTCCCGATGCTCTTAACCCCGATCTGATGACCCGAAAACTAGATCTATTGATCGAGTCTTTAAAGCTAGATTTCGGCATCGATCGCCCCAAAATCGCCATATCTGGCCTTAATCCCCACAGTGGCGAAGCGGGAAAACTGGGAAGGGAAGAAAAGGACTGGTTACAGCCTTGGCTAGAATCAATGGGACAAAAATACCCGCAAACCCAATTAATCGGCCTTGTCCCCCCCGATACGCTTTGGGTGGAACCGGGACGCGCTTGGTTTAGCGGTGCAGGGCAACCCGCCGACGCATATCTGGCATTATACCACGATCAGGGCCTAATTCCCGTGAAATTAATGGCTTTTGACTGTGCTGTTAATACTACCATCGGTTTACCTTTTGTTCGCACCTCTCCAGACCACGGGACGGCTTTTGATATCGCTGGCCTTGGCATCGCTAGACCCCAGAGTATGCAAGCGGCGATCCAATTAGCGATCGAATTATGTCAGCAGCGGGACAACCGGAGAACTAAACTAGAGATATAGCGCTCGATAGGAGACAATTGGATATGGGTATCGCTTCAGTTAACCCTGCCACTGGCGAAATTCTCAAGACTTTTACCCCTCTAACCTCGGAGGAATTGGCGGCGAAATTGGCCCTAGCTGAGGCAACTTTTCAGCAGTATCGCCGCACCGCCATCAGTCAACGGGGACAGTGGTTACGGCAAGCGGCGGATATTTTGGAACGGGATCAGGTAGCATTGGCTACAACCATGACTTTAGAAATGGGGAAACCGATCAAGTCAGCGATCGCAGAAGTTCTCAAATGTGCCTTGGTTTGTCGTTTTTATGCCGATAATGCCGCCGGTTATCTGGAAGATGTGTTGATTGCCACCGATGCTAGTCGCAGTTTTGTCCGTTATCAACCCTTAGGGGTGATTTTAGCGATTATGCCCTGGAATTTCCCTTTATGGCAAGTATTTCGCTTTGCTGCCCCCGCTTTGATGGCGGGAAATGTCGGCCTACTCAAACACGCTTCTAATGTCCCCCAATCAGCTTTAGCGGTGGAAAGAATTTTATTAGAAGCTGGGTTTCCCGAAGGCACTTTTCAAACTCTTTTGATCGGGGCCGATCGCGTTAGTGATTTAATTAACGATGAACGGGTAAAAGCCGCCACTTTAACCGGTAGTGAACCGGCGGGGATCAGTTTAGCAGCCGCCGCAGGAAAACAGATCAAAAAGGTGGTTTTGGAGTTGGGAGGTAGTGATCCTTTTATCGTTTTAGATACTGCTGATATCGAGGCGGCAGCGGCTACGGCAGTGACGGCAAGATTGTTAAATAATGGTCAGACTTGTATCGCCGCTAAACGGTTTATTGTTATGGAAACTGTCGCCGATAGATTTGAACAGTTATTAGTGGCTAAATTCCAAGCTTTAAAAGTTGGTGATCCCCTCGATGAAACTGTTGATATTGGTCCTTTGGCCACGGTATCGATAGTCTCGGAAATTGCCGCTCAAGTGGAAAAAACCGTCGCTATGGGTGGTAAAGTCCTTGTGGGGGGTCAACGTTTAGAGGGAAAAGGTAACTTCTATCTACCAACGATTTTAACCGATATTCCCGCCGGTTCTCCGGGGGAAAAAGAGGAATTTTTCGGACCGGTGGCTTTACTATTTCGAGTCAAAAATATCGAGGAAGCGATCGCTTTAGCTAATGATAGTCCCTTTGGTTTGGGTTCTAGTGCTTGGACGAATAAACCCGCAGAAATTGAGCGTTTAATTACCGAAATTGAGGCCGGTTGTGTGTTTATTAACGGTATGGTTAAATCCGATCCTCGCTTACCCTTTGGGGGGATTAAACGTTCTGGTTTTGGACGGGAATTAAGTGTCGAAGGTATTCGCGAATTTGTCAACGTTAAAACGGTTTGGATTAAGTAATTCAGTTAAGTAGTTAGGTGTTAAAAACTATCAAATCCCCCCCCTTATCAAGGGGGGAAGGGGGGATCGAACCCACCACCATAACCAAAATCAGAGATATAATTAACATAATTGTCGGAATAACGCACCCTACGGATTAAAAATATGCCGCGTATTATTGATAATATTGAGTCCCATTTATTGCCAATTTTACGCGAAAGTTTATTAGCATCCCAACGCGCTGATTTTTGCGTGGGTTATTTTAATTTGCGCGGTTGGCAGTCCATTGATACCTATATTGATCACTTTCTCGGTGGTGATTTGTCCTGTTGTCGTCTGCTGATTGGTATGCAGCAAGCACCCCAGGAATTACTACAGCAATCCCTGTCTTTATTGAAGCGCTCAAATGATATAGATAAGGCTACTTGCGCTCGTTTAAGAAAACAAATTGTTCAGGATTTTTGCCAACAATTAACTTGGGGGAATCCTAGCAATCGAGATCAGGCAGCTTTGCAACGGTTGGGAAAACAAATTCAATCGGGCAAGTTAGTAATTCGCTTATTTTTGGGCTATAATCTCCATGCTAAATTATACCTTATTCATCGACAGGATGTCAATAACCCAACGGTGGGATTTTTGGGTAGTAGTAATCTAACTTTTGCGGGATTACAACAGCAGGGAGAATTAAATATTGATGTCCTTGACCACGATGCTTGTGCCAAATTACAAAAGTGGTTTAATGATCGTTGGTTCGATGCTTGGTGTTGGGATATATCCTCGGATATTGTCAATGTGATTAACGAAAGTTGGGCCCGGGAAAGTCTGATTCCTCCCTATCATATCTATTTAAAAATAGCTTACCATCTTTCCTTTGAAGCGAGAGCCGGTTTAGCGGAATACAAAATTCCCCGACAGTTTGACCAAGACTTACTAGATTTTCAGAAATCGGCCATTAAAATTGCCGCTCGTTATGTGCAAAGACACGGTGGGGTACTAATTGGCGACGTGGTGGGGTTAGGAAAAACGCGCATCGCTTCCATTCTAGCATATATTTTGCAGGAAGACTACGATTTAGAAATCTTAATTATTTGTCCGAAAAATCTCCTGACTATGTGGGAGGATTACAGCTATAAATACAAATTAAGAGCGAAAATTATCCCCTTAAGTCAGGTTATGCAGGAATTACCCAATCTGCGGCGCTATCGGGTAGTAATTATCGATGAAAGTCATAACCTACGCAATCGGGAGGGTAAGCGTTATCGGGTAATACAGGAGTACATTAACACCAATGAAAGTCGCTGTATTCTCTTGACTGCGACTCCCTACAATAAAAACTATCTTGACCTGTCCAATCAACTGCGTTTATTCATTCAAGAGGATACTAATCTCGGAATTCGTCCCGAAAGACTACTAGAATCTCTGGGAGGAGAAATCGAATTTAATCGCAGATACCAATCTTCGGTTAGGTCCCTAGCAGCCTTTGAAAAAAGTGACTCTCCCGACGACTGGAGAGACTTAATGCGTCTCTATATGATTAGACGGACTCGCGGTTTTATCGAAAATAATTATGCTACAGAAGACGAACAGGGTCGTCGGTATCTAAAATTTGCTGATGGGTCGAGGGTTTATCTTCCCCAACGACAACTAAAGACAATCAAGTTTGACCTACAAGACTCGGTTTATGCGCGTTTATATTCGGAAGCAGTGGTGATAACTCTCAACGGATTGAAGTTACCCCGTTACGGATTGGGAAATTATCTAATTAAAGGATGCAAAGGGACAGGAGAGGAAGAAACCATCTTAAAAAGTCTATCCCGTGCGGGTAAAAGATTAATGGGTTTTTGTCGGACGAATTTATTTAAACGTTTGGAGAGTGGAGGGTATGCTTTCCTGCAATCCCTTGACCGTCATATTCTCCGTAACTATATTTTCCTTCATGCCATGGCCAATAATTTACCCCTTCCCATCGGGAGTCAGGATCCAGCTTTGTTAGACACTCGTTATCTGGATGAGGATTTAGTCACTCAGGGAGAAGATGAAAGTATAGAAACCGAGGAGACTGGGGGGATAACCGGGTTAGAAAAAGAGTATCAAAAAAGAGCCGAACAAGTGTATCAAAAGTATAGCGGTGATTATCGCAAGCGCTTTCAGTGGATTAACCCCGAGGTGTTTAAACCCGCATTGAAAAAAGACCTAAAATCCGATGCCTTGGCTTTAATAGCATTGTTGCAAACCTGTGGGACCTGGCAGCCGGAGACCGACGAAAAGCTAGAGAAGTTATGGCAGCTGTTAGAGGAGAATCATCCCAGAGAAAAGGTGTTAATTTTTAGCCAATTTGCCGATACAGTCAGTTATTTAGTCACTCAGTTGCAAAATCGGGGAGTGGATAAGATTGCGGGAGTGACGGGAAACTCTGCTAATCCTGCGGAAATGGTCCATCGTTTTAGTCCCCGCAGTAATTCTCAGCAAGTGGGGGAAGAAATACGAGTCTTGGTTGCGACGGATATCTTGAGTGAAGGGTTAAATTTACAGGATTGTGCCATTATCGTTAATTATGACCTACCCTGGGCAATTATTCGCCTGATTCAACGGGCCGGAAGGGTAGATAGAATCGGTCAAAAAGCAAGTCAGATTCTCTGTTATTCCTTTTTACCTGCGGAGGGAGTGGAGAGAATTATTAAACTGCGGACGAGACTATCTCAAAGACTGCGAGAGAATGCGGACGTGGTGGGGACCGATGAGGTATTTTTTGAGGAGGAGATGGATAACCAGACTTTATTGGATCTGTATCATGAAAAATCTGAGGTTATCGATGAGGAGGAGGATCAAGAAGTGGATTTAACCTCGGAAGCGTATCAAATTTGGAAAAATGCGATCGAAGTTGACCCTAGTTTAAAACATACCATAGAGACTCTGCCGCCGGTGGTTTATTCTACCCGTTGCCATAGTGGGACAGCAACCCATCCGGAGGGAGTCATGGTTTATCTAAAAACTGCTGGGGGGAATGATGCTTTAGCATGGATTGATAAGCAGGGAAATAGTGTGACTCAATCCCAATTAACTATTTTACGGTCCGCTGCCTGTCATCCCCAAACCCCGGCCATTCCCCCCCATCCCCAACACCATCAGTTAGTACAAAAAGGTACAGAATTAATCGCGGAGGAGGAAAACAACTCCGGATCTAAATTGGGACGATTGACGGGAGCAAAATTTAAGACCTATGAGCGCTTAAAAAGGCATTCTCAAGATAGTAAGGATGATCTGTTTGCTCATGAGGATTTATGCAAGGCTCTCGACCAATTGTATCATTATCCCCTTAGACAGTCGGCTCTCGATCGCTTAAATCGTTGTTTAAGAACCGGCATCAGTGACCAACAATTGGCAGATTTACTAGTATCTTTATATCAAGATGACCGTCTCTGTATTGTTCACCCACAAGAATCCACCCAAGAACCTCAGATTATTTGTTCCTTGGGTCTATTTCAACCATAGTAGCTTGATTCATGAATCAAGCTACAAAGTACGATGTTATCCTCTTGTGTAACCCATCGGGAAACGGAGGGAGATCCTCCCTTATCTCGTTCCAAGGTTCTACCTTGAATAAGGTAGGGTTGATTCATGAATCAACCCTACCCTTGATAAGGGGGGTGTCTGATAATTTTTAACGCTTACCTACTCAACTGATAACTGATAACTGATAACTGACTCCTAACCCTAACAACAATTTTTGATATTTCCAAGAGGTCCATTATGTCCCTCAACTTCTCCCGGACTCGCGACTTATTATCTAACTTCCAATTTGGGGAACTGTTTATCGAGGAATTGGGATGGTCTCATCCTCGCGCAAAAAAAGCTGTCAGTATCACCGTTGACAACCAAGAATATCCCTGTCAACGGATTGCGGAAGTGTCCGGAGTAGCAGTATTAGAGGTGACAACTACCGATATACCCGATGCGAAACTTCGTCGGGACATTCACCAGCAAGTTATCGAAAGAATTGCCGAAAATCTGCTAATTTTCGTCGATGGGGGACGGACGCGCAGTTTATGGTACTGGGTAAAAAGAGAGGGAAGTAAAAGTTATATCCGTGACCATCTTTATATAAAAGGACAACCGGGAGATTTATTTCTCAGTAAACTAGCGGAATTAGTCCTCGATATCACCGATTTTGAAGATGGGGAACCCTCCGTGGTGGAGGTGGCCCATCGCTTACAAAAAGGTTTCGATATCGAAAAGATTACCAAGAAATTTTATCAGGAATTTCAGCGAGAGCATTTACAGTTCCTCCCCTTTATCCAAGGAATTGATCGAGAAAGCGATCAAAAATGGTACACTTCGGTTATTCTCAATCGTTTAATGTTCGTCTATTTCCTGCAGCGCAAGGGATTTATCGATAACGACTTCAACTATCTGCAAAACCAATTACAAGCAAGTCAACGACGCGGGGAAAATTTATTCTATCGTCAGTTTCTGCAAACCCTCTTTTTCCAAGCATTCGCTAAACCGGAATACCAACGAGATGAGACAGTAACTGCATTGGTGGGAAAAGTCAAATATCTTAACGGAGGATTATTTCTCCAACATCCCCTCGAAAATCTTTATCAAAACATTTGTATTGATGACCAAGCATTTGAGAATATCCTCGATTTATTCTCCCGTTACTCCTGGAATCTTGACGACACTCCGGGGGGAAGCGATGACGAAATTAACCCCGATGTTTTGGGATATATCTTTGAAAAGTACATCAACCAAAAAGCTTTCGGTGCTTACTATACCCGTCCGGAGATTACTGAATATCTCTGTGATAGGACGATTAATAAATGGATTGTCGAGAGAAGCAATCAACATTATCCCCGCAAACAATTTGCCAGTATTTCTGAACTACTAATTAATCTCGATTCTCCCCTCTGTCAGCTTCTGATTGAAGATATTCTTCCCCAGCTTTCTATTTTAGACCCTGCCTGTGGTTCCGGTGCTTTTTTAGTGGCTGCGATGAAGACATTAATCGGAATTTATAGCGCGGTGATTGGGACAATTGAACTACGGGGAGACAGTAAATTAAAACAGTGGTTAACAGAGGTAAGAAAATCCCATCCCTCCCTCGGATATTACATCAAAAAAAGAATTATTTCCGATAACCTCTACGGTGTCGATATCATGGAGGAAGCGACGGAAATCGCAAAACTGCGTTTATTTCTCGCTTTAGTTGCTGCCGCACAATCGGTGACAGAATTGGAACCCTTACCGAATATTGATTTTAATATCATGTCGGGAAATTCCCTCATCGGGTTAATTCGCGTGGACGGAAAAAGTTTTAATCTCATGCAAACCCTCACCGCGCAAAATTATCAGGCAATTCTCGCAGAAAAAAATCGCAGTATTGAATTATACAAAGAACACGCTTTTCGATTGGGAGAAGTAGAGGGAACCCCCCAAGAAAACCGTCTCCAGATGTTACGGGATCACATCGAGGATGTCAACCGCGAATCGGTGCAGAAATTAAACCAAATTCTCTTAGATGAGTTTAGCGGTAAGTTGTCAATTAAGTACGAATCCGCACAATTAACGGGAAAAGCAAAGAAACGTTTATTAACTCTCTCTGATATGCAGTCCCTGAAACCCTTCCACTGGGGTTATCACTTCGATAAACTGATTACAGAAAAAGGTGGTTTTGATGTGATTATCACCAATCCCCCTTGGGAAGTCTTTAAACCCCAAGCGAAAGAATTTTTTTCTCAGCATAGCGACTTGGTGACTAAAAATAAAATGGACATCAAGACGTTTGAAAAGGAACAGAAAAAACTGTTAACTAATCCCGAAATCGCTCAAGCATGGTTAGAATATCAAAGTCAATACCCCCACGTTAGTCTCTATTTTCGTTCCTCGGAACAATATAAAAATCAAATCTCTATTGTCAATGGTAAAAAGCAAGGGACAGATATTAATCTCTATAAGCTTTTTGTTGAACAATGTTTTAATCTCCTCCATCCCCAGGGTTACTGTGGAATTATTATTCCCAGTGGGATTTATACCGATTTAGGGTCTAAACAACTGCGAGAAATGTTATTTTCTCATTGTCAGTTAGGGACTCTATTCGGTTTATCCAATGAAAGATTTATTTTTGAAGGAGTTGACCATCGTTTCAAATTCTGTTTATTTGATTTTGCTAAAGGTAAAAACACCGAGGTTTTTAATGCTGTTTTTCGCATTAATCCTAGAGAGGCAATTAGTAAGGATAAATTAGAAATATTTTTGTATAATAAAGATGAACAAGTGCAAATTTACACTAACTTAATCCGCAAACTATCCCCCGATTCCCTCTCGGTAATGGAATTTAAACAAGATATAGATATTCATATCGCTGAAAAAATGTCTCGTTTTCCCCTGCTAGGAGAAACCCTTCCCGATACATGGAATCTCAAGTTAACATCAGAATTTCACATGACTAATGATAGTCATTTATTTAAAACTGAACCCGCACAGGGAAGACTACCCCTCTACGAAGGAAAAATGATTCATCAATTCACCCATCAGTATGCTTTACCGAAATACTGGTTAGATGAAAAAGAAGCAAGACAAGCTTTATTAAAACGCGGTGAAGTCGATAAAGGTCAAATCTTGGACTATCAAACCTATCGTTTAGGATTTCGGTCAGTTTCATCAAGTACAAACGAACGCTCTTTAATTTCTAGTCTGATACCTAAATCAGTTTTTTGCGGAAATTCGTTATCTATTAGTGAGTACGAACAAAATAATTTTCGAGAAAATGAGGCATTCAAATTTTTCATCCTTACCATTTTAAACAGCTTTTTAATTGATTGGATGCTCAGACAAAAAGTTAGTCAAAATCTGAATTTTTTCTACATATATCAACTACCTATTCCCCGACTAAAAGAGGGAGATAAATACTTTCAGGAGATAGTAGAAAATGCGGCAAAATTGATTTGTACTACAGAAGAATTTGAGCAATTAGCGAAAGAAGTGGGGATAGGTTCCCATAAAAATGGAGTGACAGAAGAAGCAGAAAGAATGGCAATTCGAGCGAAATTAGATGCAATAGTCGCCCACTTGTATGAATTAACCCTAACAGAATTTCAACATATATTAAGTACCTTTCCCCTCGTCCCCGAAAGCGTCAAAACTGCCACCCTCAAAGCTTATCAAACCCTGTTACAGTAATCAGTAAAAAGTAAACAGTAAAAAGGCAGCCGCAAGCTTATCGCTCAATACTATTGACTGAAAACTGATACTAAATCCAGTTATTAAAAACCGATTATCTATTCCCTCTTTTGCCTATTGCCTATTGCCTTTTGCCCCTCCTCATAAGCAGCCCATACTCAACGGATTTAGTATGATTACTGTTTACCGATCACTGATAACTAAATTCTGCTGTAAGCTGATAGCTAGATTGTCAGGTCACGGAAATCGATGCAAAGTTCACTGAAAAGGATTATCATCGGTGCGAGTTTTTTTCTCGCTACGGTAGTCGGGGCAACTATCGGTTATATGGCCTACGGTTGGAGTTTTCTCGATGCCGTTTATATGGTGATTATCACCATATTTGGGGTGGGTTTTGGGGAAGTTAACCCGATTAACACTCCCAGTCTGAGAGCTTTTACCATGTTAGTTATCGTCTGTGGGACCACCTCGGCCGTTTATGTGGTGGGAGGGTTTTTTCAGATGCTGACCGAGGGAGAAATTAACAGAGCTTTTAGCGATCGCCGTATGAATAAAGAGATGCAATCCTTAGAAAATCACGTCATAATCTGCGGTTTTGGGCGCATAGGACGCATCCTAACGACTAAATTGGCAAAAACAGCCCAATCTTTTATTATCGTCGATAATAACCCTGATCGCATTAGATTAGCTCAGGAAAAAGGTTACATAACTCTTAATGGTAACGCCACCGATGAAAGTATTCTCCAGAAAGCCGGTATCGACAAAGCGCGAGTTTTAGCGACGGTGTTGCCCGATGATGCCTTAAATGTCTTTATCACTTTAACCGCAAGGGAACTCAGTCCGCAACTATACATTATCGCTAGGGGAGAATATCCCAGCACCGAGAAAAAATTAAAACTAGCCGGGGCCGATCAAGTGGTCTTACCTGCTACCATTGGAGCAGAGAGAATGGCCCATTTAATCTCCCATCCGGCCGCGATTGATTTTTTACAGGAAGATGAAGGTAGGCGCAATCTTAACGAATTATTAGCCGATATCGACCTGCAATTTGAAGAATACTCGATTTTAAGCGATTCGCCCTTTTTGGGACAACCCATCAGTCAGATGGAAGTGCGGGGACAGGGTGCTTTTATCATCGGAAATTTTGGGTCTGAAACCCCGCCGTTCTAGGTTGGCTTTACGTTAGAATTAAAAGGCCAGTCTCGAAAACCAAGTGGACGGCGCAGCACCTTGAAAACTCGGCTTAGGGGGTTCCGACCAGAAAAGCTTGG
>NZ_JADBSZ010000321.1:0-8757 GCF_020246425.1 Microcystis sp. M079S1 | reverse complement strand
TCAATCCTTATCTGGCAAGAGATTTAATTGATTAGTTCGCTCCAGATCGCCAACAATTGACAAAAATTGCGGCAATGTCTGTCTCTATAAAGGTTTCATTCCTTATAACCCCGTCCATTGCATAAGACAAACCGAAGAACCCTAATCCCTTACAAAAAAATACTCCGAAATCCTCGTGAACTTTATTTTAAGTCACCATGCCGAAGAAAAAATTATTCAACGCCAAATCTCTTTAAAAATATTGCAGGACATCCTCAATAATCCTGAGCAAATTTTAGAAGAAGATGGACTCAAAGTTTATCAAGGTACGTTTGTCGCCATTAACAATAAAACTTATCTTCTGAGAATTTACATTAATGACTTAGTTGAGCCTCAAAAAATTGTTACACTATATGTTACCAGTAAACTTAGAAAATATAGGCAGCTATCAAATGAAAGCTAAATATGATGCTGAAGTTGACGTTTTAACAATTACCTGGCATGACACACCCGTAGAAGAAAGTGAGGCAATCAGTCCGGGGGTTATTCTTGACTATGATCAAGCAGGTAATGTAATCGGGATTGAAATTCTTAATGCTTCTCGAAAAATCGAGAATTTTTCTCCGAATGTGCAGGTAGCTATTTCTTCTCGATAAAGGTGATCGCTGATCCTGTAGTGCGATCGCCGATCTGTAGTAGTGCGATCGCTGATCTGTAGGTTGGGTTGAGGTGACGAAACCCAACATTGCCCTTATTTCTTACCTGAATTTTTTGGGTTTCACTTCTACATTTTATTCCATACCAATATCACTATCAAAGATCAGCTTTTCTGAAGCTCCCCACATCTGATCATAAATTCCTTCTTCAACATAACGGTGAAAACTGGAATATTGCCAATCTTTCGGAGCGTTTACTAATCCATGATGCACGGTATTCGAGATGATTAACAAAATCTCAATAAAAAACCCTTGACAAATCCTCGCACTTGACATACACTTATATATAGAATGGGAATCCGTGCCTGCCTGCGAACCCTCTTTTTTTAGGTTAGATAAGCGTCAAAAAAATAAAAACCTAATACCTGACCAGCACTAAAGGGGATAGGGTATGACAAATAAAGACTTATACGAACAAGACTATCTTGCTTGGTTAGAAGAAACGGCCAAACAACTGCGACAAAGACAGACAGATGTATTAGATTGGGAACATCTCGAAGAAGAAATCGAAGCATTGGGGAACCAACAGAGACATAAAGTAGATAGTTATCTCCTACAATTGCTCATTCATCTGCTTCTCTACCAATACTGGCCGGAGGAACGAGAAAGATGTTCGCGGGGATGGCAGGACGAAATCGGTAACTTTCGGGTGGAATTAGAACTTTTATTGGAGTCGAAAACCCTTTATAACTATTTTCTAACCAGAATCGCCGTTATTTACCCCAAAGCAGTGAAGCGAGTCCGACAAAAAAGCCAATTACCGGCCGCTATCTTTGCCGAAAGCTGCCCCTATAGTCCCGAACAAATCCTCGATTCCGATTTTCTCCCCTGAAATTCTGGCAGATTTTTTCTCAAAAAAATCCTTGACAAATCCCCGCACTTGACAGATACTTATATATACAATGGGAATCCGTGCCTGCCTGCGAACCCTCTTTTTTCAGGTCAAATAAGCGTCAAAAAAATAAAAACCTAATACCTGACCAGTGCTAAAGAGGATAGGGTATGACAACTAAAGACTTATACGAACAAGACTATCTTGCTTGGTTAGAAGAAACGGCCCAACAACTGCGACAAAGACGGACAGAT
Organism: Microcystis sp. M079S1; assembly: GCF_020246425.1. Classification (NCBI taxonomy): domain Bacteria; kingdom Bacillati; phylum Cyanobacteriota; class Cyanophyceae; order Chroococcales; family Microcystaceae; genus Microcystis; species Microcystis sp. M079S1. Next base: position 6,976 of record NZ_JADBSZ010000321.1, on the reverse strand, counting down.
GTATTAGATTGGGGGACCAACAGAGACATCAAGTAGATAGTTATCCCCTGCAATTGCTCATTCATTTGCTTCTCTACCAATACCGGCCAATGTCTTCCCTACCGGCCAAATTCTGGTAGATTTTTTCAAAAAAACCCTTGACAAATCCCCGCCCTTGACAGATACTTATATATAGAATGGGAATCCGTGCCTGCCTGCGAACCCTCTTTTTTCAGGTTAGATAAGCGTCAAGAGAATAAAAACCTGATAACCGATACCTAACTACCTATAAGTTTTTCACCCAATCACCAATCAACCGGTTAACCTCTGTGGGAATTTCATCGTGGGGACAATGACCGGCAGTTAGATAATATTCTGTGAGAGAAGGATAGTATTGACGGAATTTGGCCCCGCGTTCCCTAGTATTCATCCAAGGATCCCCCTCACCCCATAACATCAACAGGGGACAACTTAACTTTTGCAGGAGAATATCCACATTTTCCCCCCGGGGAGATTTAAACACAGAAGCAAAAACTTTGGCTGCTCCCGCATCCAGGGAAGGACGACGGATATCTTCTATTAACTGCTCGGTAATGGCACTGCGATCGAGATATACTTTCTCTAGGGTTTTGCGGATAGTTTTGGGTTGACGGGTATAGAGAAATAAGAGATAACTGGCCCAGGGTTGCAGCAGCATCGATCGCAGTAATTTTTGTGCTAAATTAGGCTGACGATTGCTTTCTGTATCGCTAAAGGGACCGGCACTATTGAGGAGAATTAATCCCCGAACATTCTCGGAATGATTAGCAGCTACACAGAGAGAAGCGTAACCCCCCAGAGAATTACCCGCTAAAACCGTCGGTTGGCCCACAACTTCCTTGATAAAATCATTTAATTGTTGCTGCCAAAGACTGCCACTATAGACAATATCCGGTTTAGCTGATCTACCGAATCCTAACAGATCGATCGCCCATACTTCCCATTCTGAGGCTAAACCTGACACATTTTTTCGCCAATGGTCGGTGGAAGCGCCAAAACCGTGGACTAATAGTAACGGGGGTTTTCCCGCAACTCTAGTACCCGCTTGCACATAGTGTATAGAATTTCCTTGCCATTGCCAATTTTGCTTTATCGTCAGGGCAGCTGTATTCATCTGCTGTTTTGTTAAGTAATGTGAATAATTCTTAGTCTAACCGATTGGGAAACTGGAGACAAAGCTAGAGATTTTTGACCAAACCCCTTGACCAAAAACGGGACTTGACATATACTTATATATATAATGGGAATCCGTGCCTGCCTGCGAACCCTTCATTTTTGGGCAAATAACCCTAAAAAACACTCTCAAAAAAATCTTGAGCGGGATTAATCTGCTGGTATGGGTGGCTAACCCCAGAGAATTACTCCTGAATAACAGCTATGAAGATTTTGACGATTTTACAGGGATTAATCGACAAAAATCCCTTAACTGACGCGGATCTAGAAGAACTACTAGCGATCGAATCCTTAAATTTTCACCAGACTAACCCTCTGATCCTACAGGAAAGGGCGGAACTATTAACGATTCTCTGGCCGCGAGTCTGGCAAAAATGTCAGGAGTTAGGGATAAATCAGCCAAATCAGATTTTGATCAGCTGTTGGCGCTTCTGGATTCCCTGGGCGCTACAGCTACGCAGCCACGCAAAACCGTTGATTCAAGGCATTTTGGCTCCCCAAGGCACGGGAAAGACCACCCTAACATCTATAATGTCGATTATTTTAGCCTATTTTGATTTAAAAGTAAATAATCTCTCTTTAGATGATATTTATAAGACCTATAATGAGCGAATAAAATTGCGTCAAAAGGATGAAAGATTGCGCTGGCGTGGTCCACCGGGTACTCATGATATAGAATTAGGAATTAAAGTTTTAGAACAGGTTTGTCAGCAAGAAAGTCCGATTTTAATCCCGCGTTTTGACAAGTCCCTGCATCGAGGACAAGGGGATAGAATTGCAGCGGAACAAGTGGAACGAGTTGATATTCTTTTTTTCGAGGGTTGGTTTGTGGGCATGAATCCAGTAGAAGAAACAGTCTTTGATCATGCCCCCGATCCGATTAATAGCGAAGAAGACCGACAATTCGCCAGGGATAATAATCAAAGATTGCGAGAATATCTACCCCTCTGGTCAAAAATCGATCGCTTACTGATTCTTTATCCCCTTGACTACCGTTACAGTTTACAATGGCGACAGGCGGCCGAAGCAAAAGGAGGTATGAACCCATCAGAAATCGAGGAATTTGTCAAGTATTTTTGGAAAAGTTTACATCCGCAATTATTTCTGCCACCCCTGCTCAAACAAGCAGATCTAGTGGTAGAAATTAATCGGGATCATAGTCTGGGAAAAATCAGTTATCAGTGAGCAGTAGGCAAGAGGCAAGAGGCAAGAGGCAAGAGGCAAAAGAAAGAATCTGGCAATTCTCCTACCCAAAAAGAAGGTTAGAAACTAAGTCCATAAAATCTTCTAGCTTAACAAATTAGGTTTTAGATTCCGTCGAGTTAAAAGAAAGCTCCGAACTTGTAACTTAACACTATTGACTGATAACTGATAACTGATAACTGATAACTGATAACTGATAACTGATAACTGATAACTGATAACTGATAACTGATAACTGATAAAGCTTATGATTGAAGTCGAACATCTGAGTAAAATTTATGGTTCTACCGCGGCAATCAGTGACGTGGATTTTACCGTAGAAAAAGGAGAAATTCTCGGTTTTTTGGGACCAAATGGAGCCGGAAAAACCACGACTATGAGGATTTTATCTGGTTATATTCCTGCCACAACGGGAACAGCAAGGATAGCAGGATACGATGTGCATCAACAATCCTTAGAAGTGCGTCGTCGCATTGGTTATCTTCCCGAAAATCCCCCCTTGTATCCAGAGATGACCGTGGAAAGTTTTCTTGATTTTGTGGCGCGGATTAAAGGCATCTCATCGGGGGATAGAAAAGCGCGGGTAGATTTAGTTTTAGGTAAATGTCAGTTACTAGAAAAAAGAAAAGTTATTATCCGCAAATTATCCAAAGGTTATAAACAGCGTGTGGGAATTGCCCAAGCGATCATACATGATCCACCGGTAATTATTTTAGATGAACCGACAGTAGGATTGGATCCGAAACAGATTATCGAGGTGAGAAATCTGATTAAAAGTTTAGCGGGAGAACATACAATTATTCTCTCCACTCATATTTTACCAGAAGTGAGTATTACCTGCGATCGAGCGACAATTATTAATCGGGGTCGCATCGTGGCCAATAATATTACTACCGCTACCCCTGCCGGTTCCAGTTATGAAATTGAGATCGAGGGTGATAGGGATTCCCTGCTAGAAATCCTTCAACAAATGCCGCAAGTCGAACAAGCAGCAAAAGTCGGCGATAACCTGCTTAAAATTGTTGGTCAAGTGGGAACAAACCTAGGGGCAGAACTTGCTAGAATAGTTGTCAACAATGGTTATAACCTATTAGAAATGCGTCGCACGCGTAAAACCCTAGAAGACATCTTTCTGGAAGTAATCGGCAGCGGGGAAAGTAATCACCAAGAGGAGAGGCATGATCAATAATATCTGGGCGATTTTTCGCAAGGAATTTCAAAGCTATTTTACCGCCGCCAATGCCTATATAATTATGGGCATATTTTGGTTAGTAGCGGGATTTTTCTTTAACTCCCTTCTCTACGGCATTATTCTCGATGTTAGTATCCAAGAACAATCGGGATTTCTGGTAGCCAGAGATACGGTATCTGAATTTATGACCACTTTCATCGGCATGATTTTATCCTCTTTATTGTTGGTAATTTTGCCAGCCCTGTCTATGGGATTATACGCAGAGGAAAAAAAACAGGGAACCCTAGAACTTTTAGCCACTTCCCCCCTGACCAATTGGAGTATAGCCATCGGTAAATTATTGGGAGTGCTGGCCTTTTTTACCGTGATGATTACCCCCCTCTGGATTTACGAAATAGTGGTTTTTAGTACCGCAGTTCCCCCGGTGAATATAGCCAGTATTTTACTAGCTCATCTAGGATTAATTTTACTGGCAGCGGCCATCCTAGCCATCGGGATGTTTATATCTTCCCTCACCAATAGTTCTATCCTGGCTTACATCATCACCTTTATCACCATCTTATTTATCTGGATACTGGATGTAATTGCTAACAATGCCGAAACCTTCTTTCGAGATCGCATTGGAGGAGAAGTGGGAGAACAGATCGGATTTTTCCTGAAAGAATTGCTCTCCCATCTATCTTGGTATCAACCCTTTAACAATTTCGTGCGGGGAATTTTTGACAGTAGTAGTTTAGTCATCCTCCTCAGTTATATTCTGCTGGGAATCTTCCTAACTACTCAAGCGATCGAAGCGGACCGTTATCAAAGAAACTAACTATGAGATCCTGGCAAAAATACGGTAAATTTCTCTATATACCCGCCCTATTTCTGGGTAGTGCCGGCTTAACCGTGGGGTTAATTTCTGGTCAATGGTCATCCCTCTCTCTGGGGTTATTAATTGCCGGGGCTATTTTGTTTCTAGGGTGGCTATTGTTATTAGTAATCACTTCCAAAGACTTTTGGCAAAAAAGAAGTACCCGCACCGGCACTCAAACCCTCATTACTACTATTATTGTCCTCAGCGTTATTGGTTTAATTAACTTTCTCGCCCTCCGTTATCCCTATCGAGTTGATTTAACCGAAAACCAAATCTTTAGTTTATCCCCCCAAACCGAAAGACTATTAACCAATCTGTCAAAACCTGTCAAAATCTGGATTTTTTCAACCCGGGGAATCAGTGGCAACGAAGAGGAACTTTTAGCCAATTATCAACGCAAAAATCCCCAATTTCAGTACGAGATAGTTAACCCAGAGAAAAACCCCAATATCGTTCAGGAATTTAAAAAACTAGCCAATGATAATCTGTCTAGAGTCTATGTACAGTATGGTGAAAAAAAACAACCCCTGAAAACTATTAGTGAACAGGAAAGTCTCACCGAAGCAAAACTAAGTAACGCCATCGAAACCGCTAAAACCAGTCGCACTTTAACCGCTTACTTTCTGCAAGGTCATGGAGAAAATGCCATCAAAGAACCTCAAGGTGGATTAGTGCAAGCAGTCAATAGTTTAGAAGCAAAAGGTTATCAAGTAGAACCACTTAATCTAGTGGAACGTTCCACCATTCCCAATAATGCCGATGTCATTATTATTGCCAGTCCCAAAAGAAAAATATTTCCCCAGGAAGTCACCGCTTTAAAAAACTATCTTGAGCAAGGGGGCAAAATTTTATTAATGATTGACCCTCAAACCGAAACCGGATTAGAACCCTTATTAACCGCCTGGGGTGTGAAACTGGATAATCGGATTATTATTGATGCTTCCGGTGCCGGGGAAATCATCGGACTAGGACCGGCTAGTCCCATTATTACCAATTACGGCAATCATCCCATTACCCGGGATTTTGCTAACGGTATTTCTATCTTTCCCTTTGCTCGTCCCATCGCTACCGTTCCCGTCGAAGGAATTGAAGCCGTATCTTTAATGATTACTAATGATAAAATGTGGGCTGAGAGTGATTTAAATGATCAGAATCTCCAGTTTAACCCTGAAAAAGATTTAGCTGGTCCCTTTGATCTAGGAGTTGCCCTGACGGGAAAAAAAGGTAAATTAATCGTGATTGGTAATGCCAGCTTTGCCAGCGATGGACTGTTTGAACAACAGTTAAACGGAGATATATTTTTAAATTCTGTGCAGTGGTTAGCCAGTGGTGAAACAGCCACCTTATCTATCCGGGCTAAGGAACCAGAAAATAGAAGAATCAATTTAAATCCCCTGCAAGCTAACGCTATTTTTTGGATAGCGATGGTAGTGATGCCTTTAGTAGGATTTACCCTAGCTGGATTGACTTGGTGGCAACGTCGTTAATCGAGTTAGAATCTAGAAAAATCATCTCTCTTATTCCCCTAACTGCCATGACCACAACCCAAACTATCCCCCAATTGTTGACTTTTGATGACTATATCAATCAATATCCCGATGATGGACAACAATACGAATTAATCGCAGGAAAATTATTAGCCATGATGCGACCGATCGGAAAACACGAAGAAATTGGCGGATTTGTTTCTGGAACCCTATTCTTAGAGATAAATCGGCAGCAATTGCCCTATTTTATCCCCAATACTGCCGCAGTAAAACCCCTTCGCCCCCATACAGGTTATCTACCCGATATTATTGTCTTAGACAGAGAAAATCTAGTTAATGATCCCTATTGGGAAACCGCTTCCTCAATTTCTCTGGCAACATCAGCTAAATTAATTATTGAAATTGTCAGTTCCAATTGGCGAGATGATTATCTGAAAAAATTCGACGACTACGAACAATTAGGAATTGCCGAATATTGGATTATCGATTATTTAGCCAAAGGTTCGGCCCGATATATCGGCAGCCCCAAAGAACCCACCATTTCTATCTATCAATTAATCGATGGAGAATATCAAGGTAATTTATTTAAACAGGAGCAACGTCTTATTTCAGGGGTTTTTCCAGAGTTAAACCTCACTGCTAATCAAATTTTTCGTGCTAGAGCTTAAAGAAAAACCCGCATTTTTAGATTAGACTTATTAGACCTCTTGCATAATTTTTTTATGGTATGATGGAGGTTTTTGCTTTTTTCTCGATTTTTATATGGAAGTCGAAAAAAGAATAAAATGTGATCTTAGGTCAGGAAATCATCTATACTTTTGCTATGTTTATTAGCAAAAATATGGATGATCAAAACTTATCAGATGAACAGTTCAAACGCCGTTTCGGTGTGTATAAACAAACATATAGAAAGATGGTAGAATCAGTAAAAAGTGTTGAAGCCGACTCTAATTCACCATCTAAAAGGGGACCGAAACCTAAACGATCTAGAGAAGAACAAGTTTTAGTAACGTTAGAATATTGGCGAGAATATAGAACATATTT
>NZ_JADBSZ010000320.1:0-26760 GCF_020246425.1 Microcystis sp. M079S1 | reverse complement strand
GAAGTTTGAGCGTAGCCTACTCTTTCTTGCTTTTCGTACCAAGCTTGTGTTCGTTCGTGGAGAGCTTTGTTGTAAACTAATCTTACACAGCCCAATGTGCGCCGCAATAGCGACTCTTGTTCGGGTGTGGGGTAAAATCGGTAAGAATAGGCTTTTTCCATGTCTCATATTTTAGCATATATTTCGTAAACGATGCTCATATTTAACAGCAAAGCCGCCGTAAAACGGCGGGGTTTCAGACCCAAATTTTCGATGATCATAAGTATCTAAGCACAATTAATTACACATCTAAGCCACTACTCCGTCAGACTTCTGCTGTGATCAGTAAACAGTGAACTGAAAACTCAAATCCGATCCCTAATAGCTGTATCCCGTCTCCCGTCTCCCGTCTCCTGTCTCCTGTCTCCTGTCTCGACTAGGAAATTAATTTTGCACGACTACTTTCGCTGCGGTCAATTGATCTCTGTCTTCCTACTATCTTTTAATTAATCGGAAAGAGACTAGGAGAGGGTCGAAATCCCCGATAGGCGTTAATTGTAGCCAAAAAATCGATTGTAAAGCCTTTTATTGATTTCGTATAGTACCCAAATAATTAAAAAACAGATAGAGATGAATATCAAAGGTTTTTGAGTCAGTAAATTCTGCAAACTCCAGAATAGTTGCTGCGGTTGAGTGACTAGATACCAACTATTCAGCCGGAGAAAACGCCCTAGATAAATACCGATCGCACTTAAAAAATGGAGAGTTATTTCTAGGGGTAAAACTGCTGAATTTAGCTGACTTTGCTGACAATAACTTTTTAAATTAAGTAAGGAGAGAACGTATAGCTGAAAGCCAATAAAAATAAAGATACTATATTGGGGGATTAAAACTAAAAAAATTAAACTTTTGGCGTAATCCTGCTGAAGATAGGCGATTAAATGAATGCTATCGGTGAGAATATAGGGAGCATTGGGTAAAAAAAGCAGGAAAACTAAGAGAATTAACCACCAGAGTAGGGAACGATCGAGGGCGATCCGAAATAGCCAAAAGCTAAGGATAAAGGGGATAAAGGCCAGAAAAGAATTCCAGACAATTCTCTCGGTACTGAGGTTAAATAATTGCCAAGCATTGTGCCACCAATCCCTAGTTAAAATTATCGTTAAATCTGCCCAAATCATCCCTTAAATACCAGTCTCCTCTAGGGTTGATAAATATCCTAACCAATGTTTTAAAGATTCCGGTAAAGGGATTCTTTGTCTATTAGTGGGAGCGATGCACACATGGCGAGTTTTCGCTTTTGCGACCATGATTTCAGCCAAATAAATTTTATACTGCAATTGAAACTCGTTTTCGCTCAGGGATCGGGCAGTGAAATCAATTTGTATGCGATCGCCACAAAAAAGGGGCCGAAAAAACTGGATTTCCGCTTGAGTAATCGGTAGGGCAACCGGAGAATCTTTGAAAAAATCCTTGATATTGATGCCAAATTGTGCTAAAGAAAACTCGTAGGCTTCATGACAGATCGAGAGAAGATGGGCAAAGTAAACCACACCGGCCGCATCGGTATCGGCCAGATAAATTAGGCGCTCGTAGGGCATAAAAAGCTTATTGTCTTTCCAGAAAGGTTAAACTATCTTGTAGTTGTCTTAACTCGTCCCGATGGGCTTTGACAGTTAATTCCGTTTGCTGAGATTTGCTTTCTACTTTAAAAGCCACTTCTTCTAAACGGCCGACTTTTTGCCAATAGAAAACACCCGCGAGGGGAGATAAACCCACAAGAGCAAAAATATAGGGATTAGTATCGGGAAATAACACCGATAACACCAGTGAGAAGCAAAATAAACCCAAGGCCGCCAAAATTGTCAAAAATATCGCTAGGAAGGGGCTAGGCGGCACAAAACCCTGTAATCTGACAATATTCTGTTCGGGTTCGATCGCCTTGACTTGATAGGAACGTCGGTCAAAATAATCTCGCAGTTGTTCTAATAGTTGGTCGTCACTGGTACTGGTAAGATAGACACGCTGTTCGATACGCTCTTTGACGGAACCGCGAATAAAAAAGAATAATCCCACCATGAGCAGGAGAGTCAGAAAAAAAGTTGAGGAAAGAACGGGGGTATCCATGGCGGCAGTTAGGAGCGAAAAAACTTACAATTAATCCTAATTATCCTAACCTATCTTCTCCCCCGATCAGAAGATAGACCCTAGGAGCAAAACCTCGATCGAGAATCAGAAAAATTTAACCCCAAGGCAGATTCATGGGCAACAATCTATTAACAGGATTAATCGAACCCTTACAGTATAGTTTCATGCAGAGATCCCTAATTGAAGCTATCATCGTCGGGATCATTTGTGCGGTGGTGGGAACCTACCTGATGGTACAACGTTTGGCCCTCTTGGGCGATGCCATCAGTCACTCGGTCTTGCCCGGATTAGCGATCGCTTTTATTGGTAATTTTAATCTGCTACTGGGTGCTTTACTAGCCTCAATGGTCAGTACTCTACTGATTAACTTGATCCGTAATCGTTCCCCAATTAAAGAAGATGCGGCCATGGGTATCGTTTTCTCGGCTTTTTTTGCCCTTGGCATCACCCTGATCACTCTCATCCAAAAAAACAACAAAATTGACCTGAATCACTTTCTCTTCGGCAATATTCTGGGTGTCACTGCTGCCGACATCCGCGATACCCTAATTATTGCCGTTATCGTTTTGTTAACCGTTTTGCTCCTGTATAAAGAACTATTATTCTACACTTTCGATAAAATAGGGGCGCAAGCGGCGGGTTTACCGGTAAATTTATTAGATTTAGGCTTAATGCTCCTGATCGGTCTGACCATCGTTGCTAGTCTCCAAGCGGTGGGAGTAATCCTCGTTTTGTCCCTTTTGATTACCCCCGCGGCCACTGCTTATCTTTTAGTTACCCGTCTCCATCAAGTCATGGGTTTAGGTGTGGGTGTGGGTATTATTTCTAGTATCAGTGGGATGTATTTAAGTTATTACTGGAATTTACCCTCTGGACCTGCGATCGTGCTTGTCGCTTTTACCCTATTTATGTTGGCCTTTTTATTCAGTCCCCGTCAGGGAATTTTCACTCATCCCTCTAGTCTAGGTGGTCAACTTTCTATCTGGGGAGAGATGAAAAATTTGTTGAGACGACGTTAGTTGGCAGCAGAAGGTGGGGTTTTTGGCAAGTGATCAAAAAAAGCCGACGGCTAAAAAACTGATAACGGCTATAAGTAGTCGTGCAGAATTAATTTCCTAGTCGAGACTCCGAGACAGTAGAGGATGCCCTATCAGGTTATACTTCATCTTTAGGAGAAACGCCTTAAGTATGGCACGATTTTTGAAAAATGGTATAAAAAGTATAAATGTCAATCGATCGACTTAAATCTTAAACTAAATAATCAAGCCCGAATCGCCCGGTATTGGAGGAACAAAACAACTCGTGACTATAACTGATTTAATCCAAAAAGGCGGAGTGGCCATGTGGCCGCTGCTTTTTCTGTCTATTTTAGCTCTTAGCACTATTATCGAACGAATTTGGTTTTGGAGTCGTACTCTCCTCAGTGAGGGCCAGATTTTAAATCGCATTATGGAATCCGCCATCCGTAACTGGGATTTGGCGGCAAAAGTGGCCCGGGATTCCCGCAATCACCCCATTGGTAGCTATCTTTATGCTCCCCTGCGCTTAGAAAATCCAGACCCAGAGGTTTTTCACTTTGCCCTCGAATCGGCTGCCGATGAACAATTATCCCTAATGAAACGGGGCGATAAAATCCTTGAGGCAGTCATTGCCCTTTCTCCCCTGTTAGGATTATTAGGGACGGTACTCGGTTTAATTACCTCTTTGGCCAATATTCAATTAAGTGACCTGGGAACTTCCTCGACAGCAGGAGTAACTTTAGGTATTAGTGAAGCTTTAATTTCCACCGCTACCGGCCTAATTGTCGCTATTTTTAGCCTCGCTTTCTATCGTGTTTTTCAGGGACTCTGGTTCAATCAAGCCCGAATTTTTCGCAAGGCCGGCAGTGATTTAGAAATTATCTACCGCCAACGCTGGTTACACCAAGAAGACCAACAATACGCCCTCAGTGCTAACCTAGAAAAACCTCTTGATCGCTAAATCTCTCCCTTATCAAGCATGGCCGAAACTAAATCTCTTAACCACAAAAAGCCAAAAAGTAGCCATATTACGGCTCGTCCGCTCAAATTATGGCATGATCAACACCGCATTCAAGAGGATGTGCAGGTTAATATCATTCCCTTGATCGATGTAATTTTCTGTATTCTCACTTTCTTTATTCTCGGTGCAGTGGGATTATCTCGCCAACAGGCTATCAGCCTCGATTTACCGAAAGCTAGTACCGCCACCACCCCGATGCGGGAAATGTTGGTGGTTAGTCTCGATGATTTCGGACAACTCTACGTCGAAAAACAGATGGTGACTCGCCCCCAGTTGTTCGAGGCAATCAAGAATTATCATCAATATAGCCCCAATGGACTGATGGTACTGAATGCCTCCCGTAATGCCAGTTATAACGAAGTGGTTGGGGTTTTAGACCTACTGCGACAGGTAGGCGGCGATCGCGTGGCTTTAGCGACTCTATCGGGGGAGGCTAACAATCCCACCATGGAAAATAGCAATCCTTTGCCCAATTTGCCGACTAATCCCACCTCACCCAGTTTACCCAATCCTCTGGGCAGAAATTAACTAGGAATGGATGCGATAGCTGAGTAATTGTTCTTCGAGAGCAGCAATGCGATTGTAAGCCGCCGTCAATTGTGCCGTTAATCGGCGAATTTGGATTTCATCGGCAAAAGAATTATCGCCATTGATAGCAGGGGCTTGTTTGCCACCGTGATCCCGGAGAATATCTTTATGATCGTAGAGGCTATTATCGGATAACTCGGAAAAACCGACCATTTCCAGGGACTCTCGCGGGGAACGACTCGATCTATCCCCAGCTAGGATAGCAATTTGCCGGCCGAGGCTTTCGACAATATCCTGTAGATGATCGACTTTCCGATCAAGACTGATAATCTGTTGTTGTAGTCCATTCATGCAATTACCTAGGGATTAAGGATGCTTCCCCTCTATGCTAGGCTCTAGAGGAAATGGACTATAACAATTTATGATTGATTTAACGATCCCTTTACTGCCCTTAACTAATCTTAATATATTGCCCCGGTCAACCAGCTGCACCCGATAGCACTTCTATCAGGAATTAAGGTAAGCTGTTGAGCGGTAAGCCTCGATTTTCAGGAACTAATTATGTTTAAAAATTGGTCTTTCGACGATTGGATGAATCATATCCTTTTTCTGGCTACAATTTTGGCTTTGCTGACGATTTGGCTGGGTAGATAATTAAACTATGGTTGCCAATCTAATTTTAGGGATGTCAAGACCACTGGAGTCATTGCACCGAGAATCCCCGTCCATTTTACGGCAGGGAGTGTCAAAATAAGAAACAAAACCCTCAGCGATCGATATGACTGACTCAATCCCAAAAATTTGTATTCTCGGTGGTGGTTTTGGTGGACTCTATACTGCTTTACGTTTGAGTCAATTGCCCTGGCCTGATCAACACCCCCCCCAAATTACCTTAATTGATAAAAACGATCGCTTTTTATTTTCTCCCCTTCTCTACGAATTAGTCACCTCAGAACTGCAATCCTGGGAAATTGCCCCCCCTTTCAGCGAATTGCTCGCCAATACCCCCGTTGACTTCCAACAGGGAACCGTCACGGCGATCGATGTTAATAATCATAAAATAACCCTTGACAATCAAAACGATATATGCTACGACCGCCTCGTGATCGCCCTCGGTGGTCAATCCTCCCTTGACTTCCTACCCGGGGCCAGAACCCACGCTATCCCCTTTCGGAGTCTAGAGGATGCCTATCGTATTCGGGATCGACTCAAAACCCTAGAACAATCCGATCGCGATAAAATTCGGGTCGCCATTATCGGGGGCGGTTATAGCGGCGTAGAATTAGCCTGTAAGCTGGCCGATCGCCTCGGAGAAAGGGGAAGAATTCGTCTGATCGAAAGAAATAGCGATATACTTGGCCCTTCAACCCAATTTAACCGCGACACCGCCAAAAAAGCCCTAGAAAAACGTCTAGTTTGGTTAGACCTCGAAACCACCGTCGCCGACATCCAAGCGGATCGCCTCTCCCTTGACTACAAAGGACAGATCGACAATATCCCCGTTGATCTAATTCTCTGGACCGTTAGCCCGATCGCCTCCCCACTGATCGCTAATTTGCCCATAGCACATAGTGAGCGCAAATTACTAAAAGTTAATCAATATTTACAAACTGTCGAAAACCCCAGTATCTACGCGATCGGTGATGCGGCCGATAGTCGCGATCAAGAGGATAAACCATACGCTGCCACGGCCCAGGTCGCCCTTCAACAGTCCGACTACTGCGCTTGGAATATTTGGGCGAGTTTCCACGATAAACCAGCTTTACCCTTCCGTTATCAACCTTTAGGCGAAATGTTGACCCTCGGCATCGATGAAGCTACGATTAGCGGTTTAGGACTAGAATTAGCCGGTCCCCTTGCCCATCTTACCCGTCGCTTAGTCTATCTCTACCGTCTGCCCACCCTTAACCATCAAATCGCCGTAGCATTTAACTGGATTACCCAACCGCTTCTATCCCTCATCTCTGAGTAGCGAGTTCAGATATTCCTCCACTAACAAACTATCTCGATCGGTCAATTCCTGACCATCGAGACGGTTTAACAGCATTACTGCGCCAAATAACTGATTATTAACCCTAATTGGCACAGCTAAAGCCGTTTTTATCCCCAAAGCGACCGCTATATCCTGACGAATGCGATTATCTCCTAGAGTTTGTCCCACCACCACCGGACAACTCCCCTGATAAACCACCGTACACAATCCCGACGTGGCAATATCACCCCTTTTGCCCACAATTGCCTGGGTATTTTTACCCGCACCCGCACGATAATCAATACTATCACCGTCAAATTCGGCAATGATAACCGTTTCTGTTGGAATTAAACCTAAAATTTCTTCAGCAATGCGATCGAGATTAGTTAATTTTTCCATAAGGGGTGATAGGGTGATGGGGTGTTATACTCAAAAAAAGAGCAATTCATTAACTTTAGTCTATAGTTTGTGAACTGAAATGAAAGATAACACCCCCAAAGTAAAAAGTCTCAAATCTTATCTTGAGGATTTGCCTCAAGATGCGTCGGAAGCGATCGTTAGCACCAACTTTGCACCTTACCTGATATCATATTTAGGATTTTCAACCACGGAGAGAATTCCAGAGTACGACACGGGAGGCGGTGGGATTACCGACTTTGCCACTAGGAGAAACCTAGCAAACGATATTTTTTTGCAGACAAAGAGTAATCCTTTTCTGCTAATAGAGTTAAAAGATAGATATACTAACTTAACTGAAAATAGTCCAGGTTATAAGGCAACTGTCAATCAGTTAAAGCGTCAGTTATTAGGGACTAAGTGTCAAGCAGCCCAATGGGGAATTATCACTAACGGTTCACACATCCAGTTATTTAGAAAACATGGTAAAATCATTTTTCCTGCCACTACTTGCATAGAGCTAACTCCTGATAACATTGATAATACTATAGCTCTGATCAAGACAAAAATTGACAATACTCCCAAAGCATTAACAGTTACTATTTACAATAATAAAGGCGGTGTAGGCAAAACCACCACAACCGTAAATCTTGCGGCTATTCTTGCTTTTTTAGGTAAAAAAGTTCTAGTTTTAGACTTTGATTTTAATCAACGAGATTTAACTAGCTCTCTCCTAAATATAAACCCAGAAGATGGCCTCCTAGAAAAGGCTTTAACTGACCGCAATATTGATCTAAGATCAGTGATTCGTCCCTATATTTTTAAGAATACAAAACTACAAATTACCTTCGATGTTGTTCCTGCTGATAATAAAATATCAGGGCTGACGGAATCTGACTTTCATCCTGAAATGACAGTGTCCACTCTCCATAAAAAATTAGACTTAGCTAGATATGAATATGATTACATCTTTATAGATGCAGCTCCCAATTGGCGATTTACTAGCCGGCTGGCTGTTTATGCTGCCGATGTTGTCCTCTTACCCACAAAACATAACAATTCATTCTCCCTTAATAATGCAGCCACTGCCATCAAGGAGTTTCTGCCGGAAATGCAAAAATTAAAAAAAGATGGGACTCCCATAGCCTTACCAATTTTTTTCAACGGTGAGAAGATTACTCAACCACAGTTACAGCTTGCCCAAAAAGAAATTAATCAAATACTAAAAAATGACAAAAACCTTGTACACTATTTTTATCCCAGATATACTAATGCCAAAAAAGATTTACATATTCATCACCTGCCAGAATACGCTATTATAGCCAGTGCTGCTTTCGCTCGCGTGCCGGCTGTTTATAAAAATCGTTCCGTTTATGACTACTACAAAGACTTAGCAAAGGAGTATTTTTTACCATGATGGAATATACCGATATTGGTACTTTGAAGTATCTCTACTTAGATGAAATAGAAATTACCAATGGGACCGATGCTGATAGTTTTTTAATTGAAGTTGCTGCCAAACTATTACAGCAGACAGGTGGACGCAATTGGCTCCCTGTAATCGTCAAAGAACTATCAGAGGATCGCTATGAAGTTATCGGCAACTCATTTGTTTATGCTGTGGCTGAAAGGGCTGGACTAGAAAGAATTTGGTGTATTATTGCCGATGGAACAGAAGATGCTAGGAATATATCCAGAGTTTTGGCAAGAGAGGAAACCCCAAAACTAAATCTGTCAACAGCTTCAAGAGAAGAAATTAAATCTGCTTTACAGTTCTTGATTGAACAACCGAATAGCCCACTAAAAACAGTTAAATTAGCTACTGCTACTGCTAGGATTGATGAGGCTCCCCGTCAATTCTGGAAGAGTTTAGATTCAATTGTTGCCCTCAAGTGTGGAATTACAAAAGGGAAGGGATTAGATTTACTCAAAACTGTCTTTTATCTCACTCCTCAATCTCAACAAGATGCAGTGATTGAGGAGTTTTCAGAAGAAACTCTCAAACTCAAGACTGTTTCTGAATTAAAGACTCTAGCCAAAGAAAAGGGAATCGTTGGTTTAAGCAAGATGAAGAAAGCAGAGCTAGTCAGAATATTAGCGCAATAAGAAAAAGGAGTATCAACCAAAGTGAATGATCAATTATGAATTATCAATTGCTAGAAGATATTGAAAGTGAATTAAAATGGCAGCAAAGCCTTTCTAACGAAGATATGGAATTGGGAGCTTTTTCAACGTGAACCACTATCGAGTCATCCCGGGCTTGAGCATTGATTATGCTTGTGGAGTCCATCTGTTATCATCTTGGGTAGTTCTCTAAGGATTTAGTCCCTATGAAATGGCGAGTGATACTTGAACCCGATCCCGATACAAACGAATGGGCAATTTGGTGTCCGGAACTGCCCGGATGCACATCTGCCGGTATTACACAAGAGGAAGCTCTCAATAATATACGCGAAGCGATCGAGCTTTATTTACAACCTGATGCTATCGACCTTCTACCAGGAGCAGTAATCCGTGAGGTTATGGTGGGATGACTCGACTCAGGAGAATGAATGCTGACGAGGTTGAGCGCATATTACGCAAGTATAACTTTGAACTGATCTCTCAGAAGGGTAGTCATAGAAAATGGCGTGGTAGGGATCAAGATACTCAAGTTATCGTACCTTACCATCAAGGGAGAGATTTACCTACTGGAACATTGCGTAACATCATGATTACAGCCATGATCCCAGAAGGAGAGCGGAAATCTCCATAAACTTCATCTAAAGTCCATCTGTCTAACCAATCACTGCACCCGACCGAGAGTTAGACTGATAATATCATTCAAGGTTGTGCTTCGGCCGTGAGCTTTTGCCGAACGGTTGAAGCATGAAACCCAACGCCCGATCATGTTAGGCTACTGCTAACCCATCCTACAAATAATTGTGTCTCCCTACTTATAACAAATCACTCCAGTATCAATTATGAATTATGAGTTAGGAAGTGGGAAGAAAAAAGCTGCCTCCTTTCTCCTGTCTCCTGACTCCTGACCTACCCTTTCAGCAATAAATCGCTAATTTCCGACTGACAATGACCAATTAAACGATTAAGGGCTTTTTTTCCTTGTTTACCTTGATAATCTGAGCGATCGCTTTCAGTAATTCGGTAGGGACGACCGATCGCCACCTTGACACGATGATAAAATACAACGGGATGCCAACCATCTTGATCGAATAAAGGTTCCGTGGTATCTAATAAGCGTAGCAAACGCACGGGAAAAGGACTAATAGCGGTTTCCGACTCGGAGAGAATGGCCACAGGTAAGACAGATAGATTCTCCACGGGACAACGCAGGGCTAAATGGGCAAATCCACTTTGAAAACGGCTAATTTGACGAGGAGGAGTCAAATTTAACATCGGCGATCCACCTTCTGGAAATAAACCAATCCATCGTCCAGACTGTAAAAAATCCGTTGCTTGCCGAAAAAAAGTCCGGTGGCGTTTTTCGGGGGTATCAAAGGGAAAACAGCCCAATTCTCCGATTAATTCCCGCAAAAGCGGCGTTTTTCCCATGTAGTGATGACAGGCAATCGGGAGAGTTTTGCCCAAAGCTTGAATTAAGATCGGCGCGTCCAAAAAGCTACGATGGTTA
The DNA here is from genome assembly GCF_020246425.1 of Microcystis sp. M079S1. NCBI lineage: Bacteria > Bacillati > Cyanobacteriota > Cyanophyceae > Chroococcales > Microcystaceae > Microcystis > Microcystis sp. M079S1. The sequence continues at coordinate 16,066 of NZ_JADBSZ010000320.1, read as the reverse complement.
CTTACCACGATCGCCACTCCTTGGCCGGGTAGATTTTCTTGACCGACGGTAAACAGACTCGTGCGCGTGGTATCAAGAATTAAACGAGAGGTAGATAGGGGGGTAAGCAGCTTCATGGAAAAAAAAAATCGGCCTTAAGATTGTTTTTATTGACTTAGATCACAACTAAAGGATAAAACAGAATTAGAGGATCATAAAATATAAGGGATTATGTCCCAATCATCTACGGATCAGCCTCGGGGCAGCCTCGTCTATTTAAAAAAATAAATTTCATGAATGATTTGAATGAGCGAAAAACATTTGCTTTGACAACACCTCTTTATTATGTCAACGATATCCCTCACATCGGTAGTGCTTACACGACGATCGTAGCGGATGTTATGGCACGATGGCAGCGGTTACAGGGCAATTCTGTCCTCTTAATTACAGGAACCGACGAACACGGACAGAAAATCGAACGGACTGCGGCGGCCAAAGGACTCAATCCCCAGGAACACTGCGATCGCATTGCCACCAGTTTTGCCAATCTCTGGGCAAAGCTACACATCCAGTATGATCGCTTTAGTCGCACCACTGCCCCCCGTCATCAGGCAATTGTTAACGAATTTTTTGAAAGAGTCTGGGAAAAGGGCGATATCTATCTCGATCGCCAACAGGGTTGGTATTGCGTCGCCTGTGAAGAATTTAAGGAAAAAAGAGAACTGTTAGATAATGGCTGTTGTCCCATTCATACTAATCTGGCCGCCGAATGGCGCGACGAGGAAAACTATTTTTTCCGTCTCTCTAAGTATCAGGCACAACTAGAACAACTTTACCGAGAGCAAACCGATTTTATTCAACCGGAAAGCCGACGTAATGAGGTTCTCAACTTCGTCAACCAGGGACTACAGGACTTCTCCATCTCTAGGGTTAATGTCGCTTGGGGGTTTCCTATTCCCCACGATGGTCAGCATACCATCTACGTTTGGTTTGATGCCCTTCTTGGCTATGTTACCGCCCTTCTCGACCCCGAAGACGAACCCACCCTAGAAAATGCCTTGGCCAAATGGTGGCCGATCAATCTGCATCTGATCGGTAAAGATATATTAAGATTCCATGCCATTTATTGGCCGGCTATGCTAATGTCGGCGGGTTTACCCTTGCCCAAAAGAGTGTTCGGCCATGGCTTTTTGACCAAAGACGGGCGGAAAATGGGCAAAAGTCTCGGTAATACCCTCGATCCCTTCGATTTGGTTGAGCGCTATGGGGCCGATGCCGTCCGTTACTATTTCGTCAAAGAGATTGAATTAGGACAGGATGGCGATTTTCAGGAAACCAGATTTGTTAATATTCTTAACGCAGATTTAGCCAACGATTTAGGCAACCTCCTCAATCGCACCCTAGGCATGGTTAAAAAATACTGCCAAAATATCCCCCCCCAGTTGACTGGCGTAGATATCCCGAACGATAATCGTCTTAAGAATATGGGGATCAATCTAGGGGTCATTGTTGAACAGAAGTATGATGCGCTACAATTTAATCAAGCCTGTGAGGAAATATTGGCGTTAATTCGCGCTAGTAACAAGTTTATCGATGAGAGTGCGCCCTGGAGTTTATTTAAACAGAAACAACAAGCGGCAGTAGAACAGGTTCTCTATGCGGTTTTGGAATCAGTAAGACTCTGTGCCTACCTACTCTCACCGATAATACCGACCTTAAGCAGTAAAATTTATCAACAACTGGGTTTTGTTATTGATTTTAATACTTTCAGGTCGGAGGATGGGGAAAACTACCCCGATGGTGTCTCTTTTTCCCAACACTGTCAATGGGGATTACCCACAAATCCACAACTAGGAACACCTGAACCGATCTTTTCTAAACTAGAACTGCCGTTAAACGATTCCTAAAGGAATTTTTTAATAACTCTATTTTTTAAGGTCTGTTGTCCTTTCGGATACAACTGGCAAACAATCAACACTAAACTTTTAACAAACGAGGAAAAATAAAATGTTTGATGATTATGACACGGCCCCAGTCTTCACCCCCGAACAAGTGCTAGAAAATCGCGGTCGTGTGGCGATTTTCATCGATGGTTCCAATTTATTTTATGCGGCTCTGCAATTAGGTATCGAAATTGACTACACCAAATTACTTTGTCGTTTAACTGCTGGTTCTCGTCTCTTGCGCGCCTTCTTTTATACTGGAGTTGATCGCACTAACGAAAAACAGCAGGGATTCCTCCTCTGGATGCGTCGCAACGGTTATCGAGTCATCGCTAAAGATCTGGTACAATTGCCCGATGGTTCCAAAAAAGCCAATCTTGACGTGGAAATTGCCGTGGATTTAATGGCGCTAGTGGGTTCCTATGATACCGCAGTAATTGTCAGTGGTGATGGGGATTTGGCCTATGCTGCCGATTCCGTCAGTTACCGTGGTGCGCGAGTGGAAGTGGTTAGTTTGCGATCGATGACCAGTGATAGTTTAATTAATGTAGCCGATCGCTATGTTGATCTAGATCAAATCAAAGAAGAAATTCAAAAAACCAGCAAGCATCACGTTGGTTATAATAATTTCCCCGTCAGCGTCTTGGACCAAGATCGGAGCAGTCGCTAGAAAAATTCGGCAAAAATCAAGTTTAAGGTGGGTAATTCCCACCTTTTTCAGTTATCAGTTATCAGTTATCAGTTATCAGTTATCAGTGATACTAAATCCGGTTATTAAAGACTGATTATTTATTCCCTCTTTTGCCTCTTACCTATTGCCTTTTGCCTGTCCTGATATGTAGCCTATACTCAACAGATTTACTATCAAGCGATACTACTGCGCTTTCTCGCTTCTTTATAAGATGTTCCCACATCCTGTAAACCGACTTTAATCATCTGTTGTTCCAAAAGGGCAAAAAAACGCAGGCGATCGCCACCTTTAATCACTGCTAAATTGTGCGCTTCCGCTAAGGCGATCGGATAACCATAACCTTTTAACACCTGGGCCAGTAAAATACTCAAAGAGCGATCGAGTAATTCTCGCTCCTCCACCACCCAAGCAGGAACCTCTACCCTAGCGATTTCCGTCCCCACATGGAGATAACAGAAGTAAATGCGATGTTCATCCCCATAAAGATCGAGTATTTTCAAAGAACTGCGCCAAAAAGGACTTCTTTGCCCCGGTTCCAATAAATAACCCCAGAGAGAAGCATCCCGGAGAGGATCGACAACGCGACAAGGGGTTTTTTCTGGGTCTAAATCACCGCAATTGATCAAGCAATTGGGAGTATCATGGGGACAAGATTGTAAACGCAGGAAATTTAAGCCTTCCGTGCTACGAGAAGCACTAATATAACCTATAAGCGGGATTCTAGCTGATTTTAAATCGTCCCAAGACTGAAAAATCGGTGGCAAAATTAAATCTTTTGCTTCCGGGGGGAGACTATCGATAAACCAATAGATCAAAGAACCATCCACGAGGGCTAAATTTGGTTCATAATGGGCTCCAGGGGGTTTTACCCAACGAGTAGCCATTTCCGCTAACATTTGGCTTTCTAATACCGTGCGACGATAACTCATCCACTCATCCACGCGAATACCCCACTGTTTAGAAATGTAGAGGTCTTCTGATTTGTAATAGACTTCGGGAATGCTATCGAGGAGAGGGTGTAAATTTTGACCATAGTGCAACATAATCCTACCGATATTAATTAGATAACAGTAGGCGATTTCGTGGTGAGAAGGGGCAATTTGGGAACCATCCGTGGCAAAAACGCTATGACTTTCGGGAGCGGGAAGGATAGTAATGCGGGTGTCGAGAGGTTCGATCGGTAGCGCGACAGAGAAAATTAGGCGATCGTGCCAGTTATGATAGAGTTCTAGCAGTTTTTCCTGTTGCTGTTGAGCTTGTTCTAAAAGAATTTTAGCCCGTTGCACTCGCTCGCGACTAGCTGCCACTTCCTGTTGAAAATGTTGACTGATTCCTGGCATTTTTGCCGCTAATTTCGCAAGATCGAGCATAGCTATCCTCTCCCTGACTTTTTTTGATGTTATCGCAATTTCCTGTCTCTAATGCTAATTTTGTCAATTATGTCCAAATTTATCCTTAGTAATCTCCGCTTACAGCAGTTATCTTAATGGTGAGATAGGAAGTTTTCCTTTTGGGGAGTCGCTCGTCAATCCCAAAAAGGAATCTTGCGTATTTAGACAATATTTGTCCTTGAGATCATTGCAGTTTTGATAAGAAATAATTTGCTCATGTTGCATTCTACCAACAATAATACCAGGGTGTATTCCTAGTTGTTCGGCAAATTGATTAATAGCTTTTCTATTCAGAGAATTATTGGCGATAAATCTCTGCCAATCTCTGGGAGCAATTAAGAAATTAGCCGCAAAAACATCCGCCTCTTTTTCTTTAATTTTATCTCGAATATCTTTATCTTGCCCCTCTAAAAATAAAGTTCGTTTCCCATGTAATAAAATATGACCAGCTTCATGAAAAAAAGAAAACCAAAAATGATCGTTTGTTTTGTATCGATCGCTCAATTGAATTAAAGCTCTGTGAGAATCTAACCAACGGGTAGCACCGTGTACCATTGTTTTCGGAAGTTCAGGGACAAAGGCTAAGGCAACCCCCGCTGCCGCACAAAGCTCGATCATTTGCGGTTGAAATACTTCGATCGACTTAACAGTTAATGAACGAATTTGTCGCAAGGCATCTCTGAATTTCAACTCGTTGTAATCAGCACAATTAATTTTCAATGCTTCTATTTCTCCTTGACGTAACCATGCTGTTATTGCCCCTCGATCGCTATCAAATGCCTGAGACTTTCTAAAATCAATCGATAAATTTATCCCCCAAATCTCCTCCCATTGCTCAGGGGAGACAACGGCAAAAAAATTCAAGCTCTCTCGTAATTGCTCTATTTTATCCTCATCAAACTTGAGCCAGCCTAATTCAGTCATCTGGCGATAAGGAATTTGTTTTAACCAGCCTAAATAACCTTTTAATCTTTGATTCTCATTTTTTCTCGCTAAATATTCCCGATAAAGTCTTTCGCGCTCTATCCAGAAACTGGCGGGAGTTCCTAACACTAACTGTATCTGTAAGGCGGTATCGATAGTAATCTCCGCTTTACCTTTTATTATCTCATTGATAGTCTTTTTTGGTCTGCCCATGCGTTGGGCGAGTTCCGATTGAGACATATTTCTTTCTTCTAGGATTTCGGCAAGGGTTTCTCCCGGTGGAGAAATAAAATCCGGTGCATATCTGTTCTCAATAGTATTAGTCATGGGTGTCATCTATGCCAATAATTACGACTGCGGTTACTTTCTTCCAATCAATTCCCCCGTCTGCTTTTTGAGGAATCGGTATATTAGCTGGCTCAAAAATTAGTCTGAGAGGATGAACTAAATCTAGAGATAGTTGTCCAGCACGGTTATGTAACAATTCGTGGCAACGTCCCGGCAGCGATCGCATTTCCTCCAGGACAATAACTGCTTTTAAGTCGTCGAGTCTTTGCCTGATTTTCTTAGCCATCTTCTCTCCATACTGTTTTTTCAGTAGTCTTTGGCTATTGCATTCGTTCTCAAATTTTTTTTCCTTAAATACAATATCCATTGTAGATGACCCTTGTAATATTGTTAACCTCAAAGGTTAACAATATTTTATGGCAGCACACCTGGGTTGCATCCAGTACAAACGCTCTAAATATATCGTTAAGAGCTAATAGTCTAGACACCAGTTCTGAAAATGAGGTTAGCTAGAGACAGTTTTTCAGATATTAGCCGATTAATCAGGTGATAATTATCGCTAAAATCGCACTATCAAGCCAAAACAACGAAGCTGTAATTTTATCGCCTAATAACGCCCGAATTGAGTGCCGCCGCCGCCCAAGAAAAAGACAATCTCTAACATCTAAACCGGAGAAAAGCACAATCGCGGACTTGACAACAAGAGCAACAATTTGCTATAATGACCTTTTGTCAACGATTTGACCTTCGGTAATAGGAGTTCAGAGTAACCTTAGATACAGCCCTATCATGCCCACCATTCAGCAATTAATACGCGACGAAAGATCCAAAGCGAAAAGAAAAACCAAATCTCCCGCCCTCAAACAATGCCCCCAACGTCGGGGAGTTTGTACAAGAGTATATACCACCACACCGAAAAAACCCAACTCAGCCCTACGGAAAGTGGCTAGGGTACGTTTGACCTCTGGATTTGAGGTGACAGCCTACATCCCGGGCATCGGTCATAACCTGCAAGAACACTCCGTCGTCCTCATTCGGGGCGGTCGGGTCAAAGATCTACCCGGAGTCAGATATCACATCATTCGCGGCACCCTCGATGCCACCGGGGTGAAAAACCGCCAAAAGGCGCGGTCTAAGTACGGAACCAAACGCCCCAAACCCGCCGCTAAATAAACAGGGAATTGATTAACCAAGAAAATACTCCCACCGAGTCGGTCAAAGTTAACCCAAGAGACTGAAGACTCGCAGGAGAGGGTTTGAGATGGGCTGTAATCATCCGACTGTCAAGCAAAAGTTAAAGTTAACCTAGAAAATTCAGGAATATTCCGATGTCTCGCCGTAAAAACGTCAAAAAACGTCCTATTCCCCCCGATCCCGTTTACAATAGCTGTTTAGTCAGCATGACCATCCGCCGGATCATGCGATCGGGCAAAAAATCCCTAGCCGCTAATATCGTTTACGATGCCCTGAAAACCGTCGGCGAACGTACCGGTCAAGAACCCCTAGAAGTATTTGAAAAAGCCGTTAAAAACGCCACTCCCCTAGTGGAAGTGAAAGCCCGCCGGGTCGGTGGAGCCACCTATCAAGTACCGATGGAAGTACGGAGCAATCGTGGTAGTACATTGGCACTACGCTGGTTAGTCCATTATGCTCGGACTAGAGGTGGCAAAACCATGGCTGGTAAACTAGCTAACGAGATCATGGATGCGGCCAATGAAACCGGCGGCACGATCAAAAAACGGGAAGAAACCCACCGGATGGCAGAGGCAAACAAAGCCTTTGCCCACTATCGTTACTAAAAAGATACTTTAAGGGCGGTGGACTACACCGCTGCCGCCAAAAAACTGTCAAGAAAAGTATAGAATTGTAAATAGTGTAAAAAATCCTAGAACAAAATCCCATCACTGGCAAGCAAAGCAAGGAGGTTGCTGTGGCACGGACTATCCCGCTAGAGAGAGTGCGAAACATCGGAATCGCCGCTCATATAGACGCGGGCAAAACAACGACAACAGAAAGAATCCTGTTCTACACGGGAGTCGCTCATAAACTGGGCGAAGTCCACGACGGAACGGCAATTACCGACTGGATGGAACAGGAACGGGAGCGAGGAATCACCATCACCGCCGCCGCCATCAGTACCAGTTGGCAAGATCATCGCATCAACATCATTGACACCCCCGGCCACGTCGATTTCACCATTGAAGTGGAACGTTCCATGCGGGTACTCGATGGAGTAGTGGCGGTTTTCTGCTCTGTTGGTGGTGTACAACCCCAATCGGAAACCGTCTGGAGACAAGCCGATCGGTACAAAGTACCCCGGATTGCCTTTATCAACAAAATGGACAGAACGGGAGCGAACTTCTTCAAAGTTTACGAACAATTAAGAGATCGCCTCAGAACTAACGCCGTTCCCATCCAAATGCCGATCGGCGCGGAAAGCGAACTGAGCGGGATCGTTGATCTCGTCAAGATGCGCGCCTATATATATAAGGACGATCTAGGGAAAGACATAGAAGAAACCGACATTCCCGAAGACTTATTGAAAAAGGCCGAAGAATTCCGCGTGCAGCTGGTGGAGGCTGTAGCGGAAGCCGATGAAGAACTCCTAGAAAAATATCTAGAAGGTGAAGAACTCACCGAAGCCGAAATCAAACGCGGTCTCAGAGAAGGGACGATTGCAGGTACAATTGTTCCCGTCCTCTGCGGTTCGGCTTTCAAAAACAAAGGGGTACAACTGCTCCTTGATGCCGTTGTCGATTATCTGCCCTCACCCTCGGAAGTAGCCGCCGTTAAAGGGATTCTTCCCGATGGCAGCGAGGCAATCCGGGAAGCTAAGGACGATGCGCCCTTCTCCGCTCTCGCCTTCAAAATCATGGCCGATCCCTTCGGTCGTTTAACCTTCCTGCGGGTCTATTCCGGTGTGTTAGCCAAGGGCAGCTACGCCTACAACTCCACCAAAGGAACCAAAGAACGGATCGCTCGCCTGATCGTCCTCAAATCCAACGAACGGATCGAAGTGGATGAACTGCGCGCCGGTGATCTAGGAGCGGCGATCGGACTGAAAAACACCATTACCGGGGATACCCTCTGTGATGATAAGAACCCGATTATCCTAGAATCCCTCTTTATCCCCGAACCGGTTATCTCCGTGGCGGTGGAACCGAAAACCAAACAGGACATCGAGAAACTCAGCAAAGCTCTGCAAGCTCTCTCCGATGAGGATCCCACCTTCCGGGTCAAAGTTGATCCCGAAACCAATCAAACGGTAATCGCTGGAATGGGAGAACTGCATCTGGAAATCCTAGTCGATCGAATGCTCCGGGAATACAAAGTCGAAGCGACGGTGGGCGCTCCCCAGGTGGCCTATCGGGAAACCGTCCGCAAACCCGTGCGCGCTGAGGGTAAATTTATCCGTCAAAGTGGTGGTAAAGGGCAGTACGGCCACGTCGTCATCGAACTCGAACCGGGTGAACCGGGGTCAGGCTTTGTCTTCGTCTCCAAAATTGTCGGTGGTGCTATCCCCAAAGAATACATCAGTCCGTCAGAACAAGGGATGAAAGAAGCTTGCGAATCGGGGATCGTTGCGGGTTATCCCGTCATCGACCTGAAAGCAACCCTTGTAGATGGTTCTTTCCACGATGTGGACTCCTCCGAGATGGCCTTTAAGATTGCCGGTTCCATGGCGATCAAAGAAGCGGTGATGAAAGCTTCTCCCGTTCTCCTAGAACCGATGATGAAGGTGGAAGTGGAAGTACCCGAAGACTTCATCGGTAACGTCATCGGTGATCTTAACTCCCGTCGGGGACAAATCGAAGGTCAAGAAACCGAGACCGGCATCGCCAAAGTCTCCGCTAAAGTTCCCCTAGCGGAAATGTTCGGTTACGCCACTGATATTCGCTCCAAAACCCAAGGAAGGGGCATCTTCACCATGGAATTTAGCCATTACGAAGAAGTCCCCCGCAACGTGGCCGAGACGATTATCACCAAAAGTAAAGGGAACGGTTAATCAGTGACCAGTGACCAGTGAGCAGTGAGAATAAACCGATCATTTAAAGTTGGTCGGTCAACCCTAATAACTGCTAACTTAAAACTGATCTCTGGTGACTGATTACTGTTCACCCACCTGAAGAAGAAAAAAAAACAAAGGAACAGAAAGTAAATGGCACGCGCTAAATTTGAACGGACGAAACCCCACGTTAACATCGGTACGATCGGTCACGTTGACCACGGCAAAACTACCCTCACCGCCGCTATCACTATGACCCTAGCGGCCTTGGGTAATGCCCAAGCTAAAAAATACGATGAAATCGATGCCGCTCCCGAAGAAAAGGCTCGCGGGATCACCATCAACACCGCTCACGTTGAGTACGAAACTGCTGATCGCCACTACGCTCACGTGGACTGCCCCGGCCACGCCGACTATGTAAAAAACATGATCACCGGTGCGGCACAGATGGACGGTGGTATTCTCGTGGTCTCGGCCGCTGATGGCCCGATGCCCCAAACCCGGGAACATATCCTGCTGGCTCGTCAGGTGGGTGTACCTAACCTCGTGGTCTTCCTCAACAAAAAAGATATGGTGGACGATGAGGAGTTACTGGAACTCGTAGAACTGGAAGTACGCGAACTTCTCACCAATTACGACTTCGCTGGCGACGAAATCCCCATTATTGCCGGTTCTGCTAAAGAAGCCCTCGAGTACATGACCAAAAACCCCAAGGCCCAAAAAGGCGATAACGAGTGGGTGGACGCAATTTATGAATTAATGGAAGCGGTAGATAGCTATATCCCCACCCCTGAACGGGATATCGATAAACCCTTCCTGATGGCGGTAGAAGACGTATTCTCGATTACTGGTCGGGGGACGGTGGCTACCGGTCGGATCGAACGCGGTATTGTGAAAGTGGGTGATAACGTGGAATTGGTCGGGATCAGAGATACCCGCGCCACCACCGTCACCGGGATCGAAATGTTCAAGAAAAGTCTTGACCAAGGGATGGCCGGTGACAACGCTGGTATCCTCCTGCGTGGTATCCAAAAAACCGACATCGAGCGCGGCATGGTTATCGCTAAACCGGGTACAATCAAACCCCACACCCAGTTTGAAGGTGAGGTGTATGTGTTAAGTAAAGAAGAGGGTGGTCGTCACACTCCTTTCTTTAAAAACTATCGTCCTCAGTTCTATGTACGGACAACTGACGTAACTGGCACTATCCAAGACTACACCGCCGATGATGGCAGCACTGTAGAAATGGTCATGCCGGGAGACCGGATCAAAATGACCGTGGAACTGATCAACCCGATCGCTATTGAACAGGGTATGCGCTTCGCTATTCGCGAAGGTGGTCGCACCATCGGTTCTGGCGTTATCTCGAAAATTATCAAGTAGGCTAATCTACTAATTAACGGGGCAGTGAATTTAAAAGCTGCTCCGTTACTGTCTTTATTTTGTACCTTGACAATTGCAATAGGTGAAATTATGGCTACGCTACAACAACAGAAAATTCGCATTCGTTTGAAAGCTTTTGACCGGCGCTTACTCGATACTTCCTGTGAGAAGATTGTCGATACTGCCAATAGAACTAACGCCACAGCGATCGGACCGATTCCCCTACCGACCAAAAGAAAGATTTATTGTGTCCTGCGTTCCCCTCACGTTGACAAGGACTCCCGTGAACATTTTGAAACCCGCACCCATCGCCGCATTATTGATATTTACCAACCCTCTTCTAAGACAATCGATGCTTTGATGAAATTAGATTTGCCCGCAGGGGTTGATATTGAAGTTAAATTGTAAAAAATGCCAAAAAGATGTTATCGCTAACATCTTTTTTTCTTAGAGACTCTTTGTTATGATGTTTCTCGTCTAGTTTGTGTGGGTGAGAATTGGTACTATACCAAATCCGTTTTTAATAGTATGATTAACTCCCAATCCAACTTTTAAAACCCGCTCCCTTCTCTCCACTTCCCACTTCCCACTTCTAGGGTTTCGGTTGCTCTTGAACTCAGGCTAAAATCAAATATTGATACTATTGGGTATGCGAGAGGGTTTCAGGAAAATATAAGGCGTAAATCGGGTTAAATTGCGCCGATCGATCTCATTTTCGATCGCTTTTAATTTAGCTTGGAAAACCGCCAAAATCGGGTAAGCACGTTGATCTGGGAAAGCACTTCGGGATGGATAACCAAAACGGTTAAATTGAAAAGCTGTTAAAGTCTGCATAATTTCCAATTGATAAGCGGCTTGGGCCTGGGGCGGCAAAAGACGGAGAATATAATCTATATCCACTTCCTCAGCTGCTTTGGGAGGGGATTGATAACCCGCTAGGGGAATATTGGGGCTAAAGGCGAGATAATCGTATTGAGGATAATTAACCGCCGCGTGTTGTGGTCCGGCCACAAAAATTATCTGGGTGACAACTTCGACTAATTTGGCTAAAGTGTCTAATTCTCCGTCAGAAACTAATTTTTTGATGCCTCCACCTTCAGGTGACATCAATTTTTGCGCCCAAGCTTGTAATTCTGTATCCTCGTTTACGTCCGCGTCGGAAGTATAGTAAAGACTTAGGTAATCTTTGACGTAGGTTTCCGTTGCTTGCCAAAGTAAGAGAGCATCGTCTCGGTAGGGGTAATCTGGTAGTAGCGAGGTATCCTGGACTTGGCGCAATTCTAATTGCTTTGGTAGGGCATAATCGGCGAAATTATCCAATCTTTGACGATAGGAACTCTTAATTAGCTCGATAGATGCTTCTAGGGTCCCCGCTAATAGACGATCAACGAATCCGCCGGGGTTAATTAACTCGCTCTCGGCTAAACTATTAATAGCGAGGGTAAATTGAAAATGAGGTCTTAATAGAATTGCCAGAGGATGATTAAGTGCTAACTCGGTAGCTGTGGCTAAAACAAAAGCTTCCGCTACTAAATGGGTATGGGTGAGGTGACTAACTAATTCATGGTGATTTCCGTCGGCAATTTGGACGAAAATTTTCGCCATTAACCAATTAAGTCCGTCATCGGGGGTATAGATGCGCTGATTAGGTAGGGTCGGATCCTGATACAATTGAATGGCAACTGGTACTAATCCCCCTTGACCCCGTAAACCTCTAGCACGCCAACAGAAAAGGACAAGAGGTGCTGTCACAGTTTTCATACCCCTTTGATAACTGCCTAAAGTTAGGTGGTGTAGGGGGGCATAATCTGCTAGAAATAAGTTACCCTTAGCGGCTTCCGAGGCAATGGTTTTATCGGGTCCCATAGCTTTTTGGAAGATAGCATCGCTGACGGGAAAATTATTTGGTAAGCTGCTAATCCCGCGGATTACCATGGGATTTGCTCCCGCTAATCTTTGGTAGGCAAAACTTGTGTTAGATTGCCAAGTTTTAATGCTTGTGGGTTGGGGAAGGATAGGAAAAAGTTGTTCGTAATCTTCTAATTTGTCAAAGGGATCGAAGATATTTTCTACCCTTGTGGCGACTCCATTGGCAATTAAAGCACTGAAACCTTTACCCCGCATTACTTGATAGGAAATAGAAAAGTTTTCGTGGGTAGGTAAATCTTTGACGAGGGTGATACCATTAACGTAATCATAAATGTACACTTGTTTTTGTCGTCTTAATAGATCTTGTCTTTTGACTGGATCAGGATCATTTTTGGGTAGCGATGGTGTCAGCAAAATAACTCCTTGTCTAAAAAATTAGAACTTAAAAAGTTTAGTCTTTTTCATGGCACGAATAGGCTAGTCAAGGTAAGGAATTACCTCCAACAAAAGGGTCTTTTGAGGTAAATTACCTGCTAGATATATTCTCACCCATTATATACAGCTAGAACTGGGTTAGATTCCCGAAATATTGCATCGGTTTGCAAAACTTAATATATTAATTCTCGCACCTATGAGGTACAAGGTTACTGGTTTAAGGTTGGGGAGATTTTATCAGTGAACAGTAAACAGTGAACTGAAAACTCCCATCTGATAACTGATAACTGATTGCTAAACCGTTTGTAGGGGAAAACCTAAAGCTTCCCGTTGCTGTAAATACAATTGAGCAACCTGTCGAGCTAAATTGCGAATTCTGCCGATATAACGGGTTCTTTCAGCTACAGCAATCACACCTCTAGCATCGAGTAAATTAAAAGTATGGGAACATTTGAGAACATAATCTAGACTGGGAATCACCAGAGAGCGATCAATTAATTGTTTAGCTTCCTGTTCATATAAACTGAATAAACTAAATAATAACTCAGGATTGGAAGCCTCAAAATTGTAGGTACATTGTTCGATTTCATTTTGCAGAAAAATATCACCGTAGAGGATATTTTCATTCCATTGAATTTTATTAATTGCCTCTACATCTTGCAGATACATGGCTAATCTTTCTAAACCGTAGGTAATTTCGATCGCCACGGGACGACAATCGATACCCCCACACTGTTGAAAGTAGGTAAACTGAGTGATTTCCATACCATCTAACCACACTTCCCAACCCACACCCCAAGCGCCGAGGGTGGGAGATTCCCAGTTATCTTCCACGAAGCGAATATCGTGATCTTCTGGGTTAATTCCTAACACCCGCAGGGAGTCTAAATAGATTTCCTGAATATTATCAGGAGAGGGTTTAATTAGGACTTGATATTGATAGTAATGCTGAAAACGATTGGGATTTTCGCCATAACGGCCATCCGTTGGACGACGACAGGGTTCCACATAGGCAACGGCCCAAGGTTCCGGACCAATTGCCCTTAAAAAAGTGTGGGGACTCATGGTTCCCGCACCTTTTTCGGTATCATAGGGTTGAGCAACTAAACAACCGCGATCAGCCCAAAATTCATTTAATTTAGCGATAACAGCTTGGAAAGTTAGAGACATGGGAAAAAGTAAAAAAGCGGGTTAGGGGTTGGGGAAGTGGGAATTATAAATTATAAATTATGAATTGGGAAGTGGGGAAGTGGGGAAGTGGGGAGCTTTTCAGTGATCAGTAAACAGTAAACAGTGAACTGATAACTGATAACTGATAACTGATAACTGATAACTGTCTCCTGACGGTTAAAGTCATTGACTTACTTTTAACTGCAAGCGAAAGTGAACGGGGGTAGAAGATTGGGGGAGAATAACTAATTCATAAAATCCCTCTTCGGGTAATTGACCGGACCATTGCCGATCGCTAGACTTGTCTAAAAGGGTAATATTACCCGTGGGAGAGTAGAAAGATAGTAAAACTTCGCCTTCCGTCTCTAAATTTAAGTCTAACCGATCACTGGAACGCAATTTTATTGCATAGGCTTTTCCTTGTCCCTGGCTGAGAATTGCCTCGATCACTTCCTCTCCCCCCGCGTCTAAACTTTCGATCGCTTGGTAGGATAGGCCAGACTGTAAAGATTGTAACTGATTCCAGGCCAAACCACTCCATAGTTGACCTAAGCCGCTATCAAAATTTGGTCTTTCTGTCAATTCGGGAAATAGCTGAAAAAAAGCAGTATCAGTGAGTAAATTAAGGACTCTACTGCTTAAACGTAACTGATTCACTTGTTCTCGCCATTTTTCTCGCTGTTGCTCGTCGTAGCTACCTAATGCTTCTCTAGTGCCAGAATCGAGACGTTCTAAGCGATCGAGGATTTCTGCTGCTAAAATATCTCTTTGTTCCTGTTTCTGTTTTTCCTCTTTGATATCCCCATAGCGGAGGTTAAACAATTCATTGACGAGATTTTTAAAAAACTGACCATCAATTCCCAACTCTAGACGGCGCTTTCTCATCTCGGCTTTCCGTTGCCATGCCGGATCTGTGGCAGAATTAAAATTATTTTCCTCCGTGGCAAAAACGGGTTTAACGGTTTGGGGTTGATTGCTGTGTTTAACCCACTGTTTACCGATTAACCAGCCTATTGCCGCCGATAATAACATCAAGAGGCAAAAAATAGCGATTCTGCCAGAACAGCCGAGAAAAACGGGCGATTTATTCCGAGAATTGGCGGCCATTGTCTCCTTAGACGATTTGGGGTTTTGATATTTAAAGATGAGATTAACACAAATAATAGGCTAAGACGCATTTTAAGTGCCTATCCTTAGATTAGCTGAATCTCCCCCAATCCCTTTACCATCGCCTCTTGTCTCATCTCAACAAGCAGTTTAAACACAAGGACAGCTTATCTCAATATTAGCCGCCACAATAATATCTCTGCGGGGTCGAGCAGTTAGGTAGCCTAAGATACTGGTTTCAATATAGACGGTTTCGCTCACGGCAATAGGAGAAAATCTATCCAACGTCCATCATACCCTATTTAATTGTCGTCAACCCAACCTTGCATCTTCATCGGCTCGCGTCCTGTAGGACTGCTCCCAAAAAGGCAAAAGCTCCCCAGGACGCACCCTAGAAAATCTCAAAAAAAAATCGACCCGCCTAGCGGCGGGAAAAAGAGAAAAAGGGTAAAAAGGGAAAAAAAGGGAAAAAGGGTTACAGAGTCCTCTCAGCACCGCACACCACCCGAAAACCGTAGCTGTTGCTGAGGCCGTCGCGGCGGGGGTTGAGGAAGCGGTCAGCCGAACGGCAGCCATCCGGACCGTTGTACCAACAACCGCCCCGCACTATTGGATAATCATTATCATTTGTCAGCCAAGCACTGCCATCCTTTGGCGCTCCGATATAGTTATCGTGCCAATTGTCCTCGCACCACTCCCAAACATTGCCAATCATGTCATACAGTCCCCAAGCATTGGGCCTTTTCTGGCCCACAGGATGAGTTGTCTTCTGAGAATTTCCGTCATACCAAGCGTAATCTCCTAACTGACTAGCATCATCACCGAAATAATAGCGAGTAGTAGTCCCCGCACGACAAGCATATTCCCATTCCGCTTCTGT
>NZ_JADBSZ010000032.1:0-5333 GCF_020246425.1 Microcystis sp. M079S1 | reverse complement strand
TTGTCGATGCGCTCTTAGATTAAAAGAAAGTTGGCGGTTAATCCGTCTTCCTCTACGTCCTTTTCGCATTAACCGTCTATTGTCCATGCGCTCTTTTACTCGTTTAAAAGGAAGTTCTAAGTGAGCCTTCCAAAGAGTAAAAAGGGAGGATTGAACACCAATTCCAGAGAATAATTTCCCCGGGTCAATACCAATAGCAAGCGGTTGGGTTTTACTATCGGAAGGTTCATCGATTAGCTGGACATAGAAAATACCTAAGTCGTTGAATTTACCGATAGCTTTTCCTTCTTTAATCCACCGTCTGGCCCGACTGGGTTTGGTGGGCATCAACGGGTTTCCGTCTTTTGAGATAACAGGAACTCTTGCCATGGAGATAATCCTTAAGAGTGAAGTTAAATTCCCTTCCCGCAACACAATCAAGATGTCTTGTCTAACAACGCTTTACCAATAAAGCTGAGAGGGAATCCGAACTAGGGAAGTATTCGGAGGTCTGTGCCAGATTGTGTCTCGATGCGGTAGTCTCTACTTGCGTCGCCTAAATTGGTTTAGGCAAGCTCCGTCCCTTTTAGGGCGGGGTTAGTGACAATTATCCCTTGCTAGGCTAGGCTAAGGGCATTATAATCCCTGTCCCCCTCGATCGACTACAAAAGATAGCTTCGCACCGCTGCCACTAGCCTTTCTGTCCAAAAATTGGCTAATTCTAGGGTTTCTGCTTCCACCATCACCCGAATTAAGGGTTCTGTCCCGGAAGCGCGCACCAAAATTCTGCCTTTTTCTGCCATAGCTGTCTCAGCTTTGCGGATTTCTCGCCGCAAAGGTTCACATTGCTGCCAATTACGTCGCACTTCTCTATCTTCCACCCGCACATTGCGTAAAATCTGCGGATAGGTGACAAAGCTATGATCGACTAAGTTAGCCAAGGAAACCGCCGATTTCTGCACTAAAGCCGCTAAATGTAGGGCGGTTTGCATTCCATCCCCAGAAACCCCGTAATGATGGCAGAGAATATGACCGGATTGTTCACCCCCTAGCATGGCTCCAGTTTCCCACATTTGCGCCTGAACGTGCTGATCGCCCACGGCAGTCCGCAAGAATTGACCCCCCAGTTTTTGCCAAGCGCGTTCAAAACCTAAATTAGCCATCACCGTGGCTACTAATAACCCATCGGGTAGCTGTCCGGCTTCTAAGAGGGAACGACCCCAAAAATAGAGGATATAATCGCCATCTACTACTCTACCTTGACTATCCACGGCCAGGACTCGATCGGCATCGCCATCGAAGGCAAACCCTAAATCCGCTTGCTGATTAATCACCGCCGCCTGTAAGCTTTCTAAATGGGTAGAACCACAATTAACGTTAATGCGATCGCCGTCGGCTCGATCGTGTAGGCAGATAACTTCCGCCCCCAAAGCTTGGAATACTAAAGGTGCTAGGTTAACGGCTGCCCCCCAAGCTAGATCTAAAACTATTTTTAATCCCGATAGGTTAATATCCGTCCCGACGGAAGCAATCACAGCTTGATAGTATTTTTGGATTAATTCGGGACAAAAAGTCGCTTTTCCCCAATTTACCGGTTTATCTGCTAATTCTAAATTGCCTCTTAAACCCGCTTCTATCTGTCCGGCTAAAGTGCCGGATAATTTTAAACCGCTGCTGTCAAAAAATTTAATGCCGTTGTCTTCGGGAGGATTATGACTGGCAGAAATCATGATCCCACCCATCGCTTCGCTTTCTCTGGTTAAATAGGCGACACAGGGAGTGGGACATAATCCCAGTTGCCAGACTTCTATTCCTGCCCAAGTTAACCCCGCAGTGATAGCATTGGCTAACATATCACTGGAATTACGGGAATCTTGACCGATAATTACCGGTTTGGTGACACCAGCCTGATTTTTTAATACCTGTCCCGCCCAAAATCCGATTTGTAGCGCTAGGGGGGCAGTTAATAATTCTCCCACTTGGCCGCGAATTCCGTCCGTGCCAAACAGGGGGGATGGCGGTAATTCGATTAAACCCGCTAAGGATAACAGGGGATGCGATCGATTTTTTTGTCCATTTTGATACGATAGAGAAGCTACCATGGCCGATTCCTTTCCTCACACGACACACTCAGAGGATAACATGATCACCGATTTTTTGAAATCAATGTTCCCAGTTGACCTTAATCCTCCTTCCGGGGTTCCTTACATAGGGTGTGGGGAGATGGGGAGATAGGGTAGTGGGGTAGTGGGGTGTGGGGTATGGGGTGTGGGGTATGGGGTGTGGGGAGATGGGGAGAATAAATAAAAATAGTCTCCTCAATCCTGTCTCCTCAATCCTGTCTCCTCAATCCTGTCTCCTCAATCCTGAATGAAGATTGTTGATTTTTGCAGGAGGTCTAATCAAGCAACCGAGGTTATTTGGTAAGCTAAAACGGTAATCTTGACCCCCGAATGCCCGTGCTGATCAGTGTTGTCATCCCTACCTACAATCGCCAAGCAATTTTAAAAAAATGTTTACTAGCCCTAGAAAATCAGCGTTTAACCGATAATAAGGTGGAAAACTACGAAATAGTCCTTGTCGATGATGGCTCTACCGATGCGACGATCGCTTGGCTAGAAAGTCAAAAGGCTAATTTACCCCATCTGCAACTGTGGCAACAGGATCACGGCGGGCCGGCGATCGCTAGGAATCTGGGGGTAGAAAAAGCTAGTGGTGATACGATTATTTTTATCGATAGCGATCTGGTAGTGACAGAAAATTTTTTGCAAGCCCACGCCGACGCTTTAACCGCCGGGGCAGAAAGTCTCGGCAGCGATTGCTTATTTACCTACGGCAGTGTCATTAATACCTGTAACTTCGAGCATCCCACCAGTGAACCCTATAAAATCACCGATTTCTCCGCCGCCTATTTTGCCACGGGCAACGTGGCGATCGCTAAAAAATGGTTATTAGCGGCGGGATTATTTGATACCCAGTTTCAACTCTACGGTTGGGAAGATTTGGAATTAGGGGTGAGATTGAAGCAATTAGGACTAAAACTAATTAAATGTCCTGAAGCCGTCGGTTATCATTGGCATCCCCCCTTTAATCTCGCTCAAATTCCCAATCTCATCGATAAGGAAATTCAACGAGGACGAATGGGAGTGCTTTTTTATCAAAAACATCCCACCTGGGAAGTGCGGATGATGATTCAAATGACTTGGATTCATCGACTTTTGTGGGGTTTACTTTCCCTGGGGGGAACCCTGAATGAACGCAGCCTCTCCCCTCTGTTACAATGGTTGATCGATCGAGGTAAACCGCAATTAGCCCTAGAAATTGCCCGCATTTTTCTCAATTGGTACAACGT
Organism: Microcystis sp. M079S1; assembly: GCF_020246425.1. Classification (NCBI taxonomy): domain Bacteria; kingdom Bacillati; phylum Cyanobacteriota; class Cyanophyceae; order Chroococcales; family Microcystaceae; genus Microcystis; species Microcystis sp. M079S1. The sequence continues at coordinate 2,002 of NZ_JADBSZ010000032.1, read as the reverse complement.
GCGCGGCGTTTATCAAGCTTATCGGGAAATGCAGCTTCAGTGAAATGTCTTGCCGAACACCACCGACGGCGTTTCTCACAAAGACGAGGTATGACTGGATTTGACATCGACAACCGACTCCCTAAAACCAGAGACTTTGTACCTCACCATCGAGATAACTGCCCTAAAGGTGAACATTTGCCGATAAAAAACTGAATATTTGCTTTCTTTTTCTGATAATTGCTGCCACAATCAAAAGCAATCGGCATAGAGAGCGGCGGAAAACACTGACCACATTTGCCCCTTGTGAATTATCCTCTGAGATTGGGCATATTATAAAGTAAATTTTCCTAGAGGAGGAATCCCATAATGAATATCTTCGATATTTTAATCGGTTTTGTCGGTGGAGGTGCGATCGGGGGTGGGGCTTTATATGCCCTGCAAGAGGGAAAAATCAGGGAAGCACTACAGAAATATGAGAAAATTCGGGCGGCTTTAGGTGAAACCGAAGCGGAGTTAAAAGACAGCAAAGGACAGTTAAAACTAGTCGCTCTCTCCGAAGAACGGATTCGCAATATCGAAGCCACCTATAGAGAAGAAGTGGCTAAATTGCAAAAAGAGTTAGAAGATAGCCAAGGACGTTTGCAAGAGATAGCCAGCGCAACTCCCGCTCAAGCCGTGGAAGTCGCCGATAAAACCCAAATTCAGCCACTTCAACAGGAATACGAAGCTAAAATCGAGGAATTGCGCCAAAGCTATCAAAGTCAAATACAAGAGATCATAGACGGGAAGCAAGGGGAAATGGAAGCCCTGCGTCAAAGTCAACAGGAGCAGATTCTAGAATTAGAAAAGGGCTATCAGTCGCAAATTCAACAACTAGAACAGGGTTATCAAAGTCAACTGTTAGAATTACAAAACGCCCGCCAAGCAGTAGTGGCGGAACTGCCCATTCCAGAAGATGATCGACCCCCTGAAATCGTCGAACCCTGGGATGATTTCCCCGATAGCCCCAGTGCCGAAGAAATAAATCCTTTTGATGGTTTTATCACTGAAGAAACCCTAGTATTAGAACCAGAATTTGCCCCCGAAACACCGCTAGAAACGCCCGTTTCTGAATCAGAATTCACCAGTGAAATGAATTCTTTTGATGGTTTTATCACTGAAGAAACCCTGGGATTAGAACCGGAATTAGCCCCCGAAACACCGCTAGAAACACCGGTTTCCGAACCAGAATTCGCCCCAGTAATGGAGACATTTGAGGGTTTAAACGGCAGGGAAGAAACCTTAGTTTCTCCAGAAATGACCGAGAGCGAAGATTTTGCCCTCATGGAAGAACCAGCAATCTCTGACTGGGAGATGTCCGCTGCTGAGATAGAATTTCTCAACAGTTTAACATTAGAGGAAGAAACGAGAACTATCGGTAGCCTAGAAGAATTATCGGGTAATTACGGTCAGATTCAAGAAACCGTTAGCAGTGACACCAGTTTCTCCGATTTATTAGCCACCGATGCGGAAAAATTCGCTGATAACCAAAATTTTCTAGATGACTTATTTGCTGATACTGCTGACAGCAATAACCCCGAATTATTCGATCCTTTTGCTGAAGAAATCCCTACAGTTGCATCTAACCGCCAAAATGTTGCTTCTGTTGCGAGTGACCAAGAAGAACTAGATTTCTTCAGTATGTTGGATAATGAAGAAAATGGCAATCTGGAATCCCTTGACGAAGAACTGCTCCTTGATGATCTATTTAGCGATGATTTATTCTCGGATGGGGACAATAGCAAAACCACGAGGCTAGAATCTCATCAGTAGGCAGATTGCCCGCTATGAAGGCAGAAGACAGAATTTCTTCCCCACCCGATTTCTGGCTTCTGACTTTCCTAATGGGACTTAGGCGTTTTCGGTCAGCAAAAAAGGCTCAAACCATTACGGGACAAAGGGTTAACCTCGATTGATGATTTTCCTTGATATATCTGGGTTTCAGCGATTTTGGGCTTCTCGAAGTAAATCCCAAGCGGGG
>NZ_JADBSZ010000319.1:0-16920 GCF_020246425.1 Microcystis sp. M079S1 | reverse complement strand
GGTTAGCATTGAAGAAGTTTGAGCGTAGCCTACTCTTTCTTGTCTTTCATACCAAGCTTGTGTTCGTTCGTGGAGAGCTTTGTTGTAAACTAATCTTACACAGCCCAAAGTGCGCCGCAATAGCGACTCTTGTTCGGGTGTGGGGTAAAATCGAAACGAATAGGCTTTTTCCATGTCCTTTCACACTAGCATATATTTCGTAAACGATGCTCATATTTAACAGTAAAGCCGTCGTAGAACGACGGGGTTTCAGACCCAAAATTTTCGATGATAGGATTCAGTATTCAGGAGTCAGGAGATTGTTTTTATTTATTCTCCCCACATCCCCACATCCCCACATCCCCACACCCTACACCCCACACCCCTTTTAAACAGGATTTAGTATGACTTTAATTGACTCCTCGGCGCTCTCCCCGGCCGTCTATTTTATTGGTGCGGGCCCCGGAGATCCGGAATTATTGACGGTAAAAGCCTATAAAATTCTCCAAAAAGCCGATGTTATCCTCTTTGCTGATTCCCTCGTCCCCAAACAGATTCTTGAGGATACTCGTCAAGATGCCGAGTTAATTCCCACCAGTAGCATCACCCTAGAGGAAATTATCCCTTTAATGATCGATCGCGTGCGTCGGGGTTTAGCGGTGGTGCGATTGCAATCGGGGGATTTAAGTCTCTATAGTGCCATCCAAGAACAAATTGAGCTTTTGACAGCAGCAGATATACCCTTTCAGCTAATCCCCGGAATTAGTGCCTTTCAAGGATTAGCGGCCAAATTGGCCCTAGAATTAACGATTCCGGAATTAGTCCAGACAATTATTCTAACCCGGGTGGAAGGAAAAGCCTCTCCCATGCCAGAAAGTGAAGAATTAGCCTCTTTAGCCGCCCATAAAGCCAGTTTATGCCTATATTTAGCCGCCCGTCACGTTGACAAAGCCCAGGAAAAACTCCTAAGATACTACCCACCAGAGCAACAGGTGGCCATTTGTTTCCGTCTCGGTTGGCCCGACGAAAAAATCTGGGTTGTCCCCCTGTCAGAGATGGCCCAATTAACCCATCGGGAAAATCTAACTAGAACTACCCTTTATCTAATTAGTCCCGCTTTAAACCAGATTACAGGAACTCGATCGCAACTTTATCACCCGCAACATTCCCATCTTTTCCGTCCTCATTCTTAGGTATTTTCTGGGAAGTCTATCGAAAGAAACACTAGGTTTCTACCTAAAGTTAGAGTCAAAGAGCGGCGATTTTGTTTAAAATCGCAGTAGGAGGTAGGACAATTTTAAAAACGTTTAAAATTAGTCTAACAGTCCATGCACAGCTGCCCTATATGTTCGGGAATTACCCTTCGTCACCTTGTGGTTGGTCGTGCCTACTGGTATTGTCCTCACTGTCGTCAGGAGGTTCCTAACTTCCTTGATTGCTCCATTCCTGCCAAGGTAAAGGTAGAGCGAGTTAGAGCGGAAAAAACAGTCTAGATTTTCAAGTTGGTAGATGGCAATAAGACCTGTGGGATGTGTTAATTTTTAACACATCCCACTTTACCTATCTATACATCCCTAGGATTGAGATGGATCATTTCCCAAGTCACATAGGTACCGATCGGACTCCAAATCAGGTAGGGTAGGAGTAGGATGCCCGCCCAAGAAGAAACAGGGAAAACCAATAGCGCCAGAAGAAAACCCAAGAAAAAACCCGTACCTCCGATAATCGTTCCCGCTTTGAGACTGCGTAGTTTACAGGTGACGGGAGTATAGGCAGTAATAGTCAATTCCACCAACAGATAAAAAGCCATCAAAAACCAGCGATTAGCCGGTTGAGCTTCCCAGACTAAATAAGCAGAAATTGCCCCACAAATATAGATAATTGTCCAGATAAGAGGGATTAATCTTTCAAAGGTTAACCAATCGGGACGACGCAATCGCGCAAACCAACGTACATCGCGAGAATTGAGTAATCCCCCAGCTAACGCTACCAAAAATCCCACGACACCGATAAGCAACCAAGAGGGAATCATGATTTTAAGCTATCCTCCGCTAATTTTGGCTTTGTAACCCGATTCAATGAGAATTTGTAGAATTTTTTGGCGATGATCTCCTTGGATCTCAATGGCATTTTCTTTAACTGTACCACCCGTCCCGCAAGCAGTTTTTAACTGTTTTAATAATTTCGTCAGAGTTTCGGTTTGGCATTGAAAACCTGTAACTATGGTAACGGTTTTTCCCCCCCGACCAGAGCGGGAGGTTTGTACTCGCAAATTCTGCTGATTTGGGGGTAATTCAGGGATGGAACGCTCAAAAGCAGGGTAATTACTTTGATCTCCAAATTCCTGATAGGCAATCCGGTTTTTTTCTTTTGATTTACTCATAAGCTGTTCACTATCTAAATTACTGGTTAAGACTGCAAGGAAGCAGGGAGAAGGGAGCAGAGAGAAGGGAGAATAAATAAAGATAATCTCCTGACTCATGACGACTGACTACTGACTCCTATGCTCCTGACTACTGATAGCTCGTAATTGGTTGGACTGGCAGCGCATTTGATTAAGTTCAGCTGCCGACATTCGATCGAGATGACCTAAAATCATATTAACTCGACCTTGGGATTTTAATTTTTCTCGATGTCGTGCCAAAAAATCCCAGTAAAGAAAGTTAAAAGGACAGGCTAAATCCCCGACTCGTTCATTTTTTTTATACAGACAACCCCGACAATAATCACTCATTTTATCAATATAGTTGGCCGAGGCGGCGTAGGGTTTGGAAGCGAGAATTCCCCCATCGGCAAATTGTCCCATTCCCAACACATTAGTCTGCATTACCCAATCGTAGGCATCGATAAAAACACTATGAAACCAGTTTTCAATCTCTTGGGGAGAGCAACCAAAAATTAAGGCAAAATTGCTCAAAATCATTAATCTTTGAATATGATGGGCATAACCGGTATTTTCCACCTGTGATAATACTTGTTTGAGGCAATTCATCTCGGTTTGGTTACTATCCCAAAAGAAAGCCGGTAAGGGTTGTTGATGCTCAAACCAATTGAGATTAGCGTAATCTTCTCCCAGATAATGATAAATTCCCTGCATATATTCCCGCCATCCCAACACCTGACGGATAAATCCTTCGATGCTATTTAGGGCTAAATTATCTTTTTTATAGGCAATTTCTGCCGATTGAATCACTTCCAACGGCGTTAGTAATCCTAGATTCAGATAGGGAGATAATAGGGAATGCCAGAGGGTTTCTTCTCCCGTTACCATCGCATCTTGGTAGGGTCCAAAGTTGGGCAGACAATTAGTAATAAAATGCTCCAAAACCTGTAAAGCTTGTCGGCGGGTTACTGCCCAGCGAAAAGGTTTGATTTTTCCATATTTAGGAATATCTAAAGCTTCCACATCGGCGATAACCTGAAGGGTAATTTCATCGGGTTCAAACCAAAGAGGAGCAGCAGTTTTTAATCCATACTTGGGCGGTTTGCGGTTTTGTTTATCAAAGTTCCATTGTCCTCCTATGGGTTGATTATCCTCGATTAAAATCTGCCATTTTTTACGACTTTCTCGATAGAAATCCTCTAGTAATAGTCTTTTACGAGATTTAGCCCAATTATTAAAATCTGTCCTAGTCCAGAGAAAGTGATTATTATCAATTAGGGTTATAACACAGTCTAAATTCAGATTGTTGATTAATCTAAGAAAAGGTAAATCATTAGGCATCATTATCTGTAATTCTTTGATACCTAATCGTTTAATCCAAGCAGATAAAATCGGTTCAAAATCTTCAGCAACTTCGTAGGTTACAGACCATCCTAAAGTTTTTAATTCTTCGGCAAAATGACGCATCGCCGACCAGATTAAAACTAATTTTTGCTGATGATAGGGTCTTTGTCGAATATGATTGTGGGATTCAATTAAAATAACCGGCGTTTCCTGTGAATAGGCTTGACGATTAGCTAAGGCCGCTTGTCCTGTCCATAATTGATCCCCTAAAATCCAAATACCAATGGTCATACTTATCTCATGGCCTCTACTATTCCGCCGTATTTTTTAGCCATAATATCCGCCATTTCCCGAGCAGAAAATTTACTGGCTTTGTCGATGCTGGGGGTAAATGTACCCGTAGAGGTTAAATAATGGGTAAATACCCCGACTTTTTTGCTAATAATCCACATATTTCTTGAAGTCAAAAATCAAAAATGGGATGGGAAGTGGGGTGTGGGGTGTGGGGTGTGGGGTGTGGGGAGTTTTCTCAGTGAACTGATAACTGATAACTGATAACTGATAACTGATTAGGTTTTTGTCCTGAGACTTTGGGCGCTTAGATAAAGTTGCGTCCATTCTTTGACCACTTGCGTGCGTTTACAGTTTAATTCGCCGGCGATTTCCTCAAGGGTTTTACCCGCTTTTAAGCCATCGATAACGCTTTTACCCGTGGGAGAAAGGCCAGCATAGAAACTTTGCCATTGACTGAGAGTTAAGCCAAAATTATGCTCTTTCGGGCTGATTTCTAACCATTCAGCGATTAATTCTGTCCCTTCCTTGAGGGCAAAAACCTTAATCGCATGATAGCCAACTTTTTCCCGGATACGATAAATCCGTTGAATGGGAATATTCATCTCTTTGGCGATCGCATCTTGGCTTTCGCCCCCTAGATAGAGGTTAAACCAAGTCACCGCCTCCGGACTAACATTTTCCTCTAGATACTTAGCAAAACTCTCTTGAACTTTTACCCGGAGAATTTGCGCTTCTTGGCAAGTGCGTTCATCTTCGTAGGTAGCGATCGCATTTTGATCCAGTAAACTTAAGCTATTTTCCCCCTCATCGCCACTAATTTCATCGGAGAGAATCCGGATCATTTCTTGCTGCGGCACATTAGTGATACCGCTCCTCGATTGACGACGGAGATAATTAACAAAACGATAGGCTAACAGGGGTTGATTGCGGATCGGACGCAGGGCGTATTCCTCTAGGGTGGCTAACATCAGCTGATCGCGAGTAGCTTGATCGTTGGTACAACGAGCGATCCATGCCAACTGGGATTGCAGATAGCGATCGCTATTTAACATTTCTTGAATAATTTCTTGCAAGACATCGGCCACCGCTTGCCGACGATCGCGACTTAAGGAAACCCAAGTGCGAATTTTTTGCCGGAGAGTGACACAAGCGCCGAGACGATCAATCAGGTTACGATAGGCGCGGGTGGGACTAACTTTGAGATAGCGTTGCCGTAAAATTTGCCAAAGATAGACTAATCCCCGTTTAGCGATTTCTAAATCTCTCTCATCTAAATTTTCCCAACGTTGGCTATCTTCACCGAGTAACCAATTGATAATGGTATCCCGTTGGCGATCGGTTAAGGAATCCTCTGTTTGAGAGAGGCGATCTTGCCATTGTTGCCTTAACTCGTCGATTATTGTCGTCATCGAAAAATTGAGTTCCAAACCCCGTCTTTTGAGGACGGCTTTAGTTTGAATATTAGCGCATTTACACGATATATGCTAGAACCTGAGCCATGGAGAAAGCCTATCGCTACCGATTTTACCCAACACCCGAACAAGATAGGACTCTAGGCAGAAGAGAAATAGGAATTGTGCGGAAAGTGCGCTCGCATCGCTTCCTAGGGTGTCCTCCCTGAAAACATGACAATTTCAAGGTTAACCAATATTTGGGAACGCACCACCCCTACCATTTATAATTCGGGAACATTTTCCTGTTCATAATTTTCTATTAATATTCCCAAAATTTCCATTAAAGAAGCAAGAGGATGATTTTCATTTTCTCCTATTTCATCTATCAAATTATCTAACATAATTACTAATTGTTCATATTCTGATTCGCTACGGGGTATAAAGAGTATTGGCTTTAAGTTTGTCCAGGCTTGCCGTGTTTTCTCTAGATCTATCGTCGGCATTTTTTTACTCCTTCCATTTATTTTTGTCCTATTCAGCATGAGCCTGTAGGGTGCGTTCCCTCAAACCATTGTGGCTTTAACATTAATTTGTATTTGGGAACGCACCACCCCCAACGCTTACTCCCTATTGGGTTTCACTATCATTCAACCCAACCCACAATTGCAGGGTGATTATTCTTTTAATTGTCAGCATCAGGATTTTCAGGCTTGGGGGACTTTCAGGATGGTTTAGTTGAGGGCTGTGATTGATTTGCTGCTCAAAACCTAGGGCTATAGGTGAGAATTTTATTAATAAATCCCGAAAATATTGCCCTTAATTAGCTTTAACTTTCTGCCCGATCGTATCGGCAGTGGTAGTGGAAACCATGGCCGCCATAACTTGTTCGGGGGAAACCGTAAAAGGCAGACGATGAATGTCCGAATTAGGCTGACAGGCAATTGCGGCCGCGTGGCGCAATTGGGCAAGGGAAACATCTCTTAATCCTAAATCCTCTAGGGATTTAGGTAAACCAATTTGTTCATAAAACTGGATTAGTTGCCCCCGGGCCGATACTGCCAATTGATTGCCCAAAACTATTTCCTCTAGACGCAATTGGGCGAGAATGCCGTAGGCGACTTTTTCCCCGTGCAGGGCATGATGGCAAGCGGGAATATGGGTTAAACCATTATGAATCGCATGGGCGGCCACGGTACGACAATTAGCGCCCCCTAAACCACCAATTACTCCGGCTAATAAAACGGTGGCATCCACTACCTGTTTCCAGTCCTCCCCGCCGATATTTTCTAGGGCTGCCGGGGATTTTTGGAAAAGAATATCCCGCAAAACCCGGGCCTGTTGGACAGCGGCAATGATCAGGGTTTCTGTGCAATGACCGCTACTGACGGAAGCTTCGTACCATTTAGCGATCGCATCGCCAATACCGGCGATTAAGGTTCTTTTCGGGGCAGTTTGGATAATACCGTAATCGAGAATTAATAAATCCGGGCAACGGGCTAGGGACAGATCGTAAAGAAACGCCCCCGCGTCGGAATAGACGTTAGATAGGGCCGTCCAAGCGGCACAAGTGGCCGCGGAGGTGGGAATCGTGGCGATCGGCAAATGGCACTGATGGGCGAGTAATTTGGCCGTATCGAGGGCCTTGCCGCCACCCACACCTATGATAAAATCTGCCTCATGACTCTTGACAGATGCCTTTAAATATGCCAGGGAATTTTCCGAACAATCGGGGGCGTAACTGTGATAGCTGGGGGTGAGATTTTTCAGGGGAGATGACAAAAAAGCTAAATTGCGATCGCCACCCACCACCAGGGGACGTTTACCCAAATCCGCTAATTTGCCGGTGGATTCTTCTAGGGCATTGTCACCCCGAATCACTTGTGCGGGGGCGATTAACAGGGGCAAAACAGCGACAGCATTGGACATTTTTTGACAACCTCTCAGGATTATTGGCTAAGTTTAGCGAAACTTTCGGGAAAAAGCTGTAGTTCAGGGGTATTATCCCCCGGGGCGGAGAAGGATTTTTTAATCTGTCCTAAGTACAAAGGAGCAGATAAACCGGGCTGAGGGTGAACCAGAGTGCGAGCGCTAATGATAAATTGATTATTACCGCCAGCACCGGCGCGACCGGAGGAAAACAGGTCACTAGCGGCTTGTTTTAGGGTTGCTTCCACCTGCTCGGGAGTAACAGTATTGGGCAGGGAGATAACAGCTTGATTAGCTCCGTTATCATAGACAAGGGAGAATCTCACCGCCCCCGGAATTTCGGTACGAGTAAATAATCCTAACCCAAGACCGAAAATCCCCACCGTCAACACAGCCATAAAGCTAGTGACACCGACGAGACGAAAGCGGATTCCCCAACCGACGAGAAAAGCGATAATCGTGAGTACCAAAAAAACCAGCGTGGCAATACCAGACCATTGGATGTATTTGGCAAAGTTCAGGGGAATGTCCATATTTTCTATAATACTGATTCTATGAAAACGGTTAGCATAAACCATTGTACCTATCCTGTTGTCGAAACTTTCCATTCTGTGCAGGGCGAGGGCTTTTGGACGGGAAGCAATGCTTTTTTCCTCCGTTTGGGAGGTTGCGATGTCTATTGCCCTTGGTGCGACCAAAAAGAGTCTTGGAATGCCCACCGTTATCCACAACAATCGCTGCGGGAATTGGTTGAGATGGCAAAAGGGGCTAACCCCGCTATGGTGGTGATTACCGGGGGTGAACCTTTGATGCACAATCTTGATCCTTTGACCAAGGAATTAAAAAATCAGGGTTTACGGGTACATTTAGAAACTTCTGGCGCTCATCCTTTTACTGGGGTTTTCGATTGGGTGACTTTTTCTCCTAAAACTTATAAAATGCCCGATCCTAGTATTTATGCACGGGTGAATGAGTTAAAAATTGTCGTGGCTAATCCAGAGGATTTAGACTGGGCATCTATGCAGGAAAGTAAGTTATCGGAAGGGGTGATCAAATATCTGCAACCCGAATGGAATACAGTGGAAAGCAAAGAGTTAGTCTTTAATTATGTTCTCCGGCATCCCCAATGGCGTCTCAGTCTCCAAACCCATAAGTTTTTAGGAGTCCGCTAGTCAGTTATCAGTTATCAGTTATCAGTTATCAGGAGTCAGTTATCAGTTATCAGGAGTCAGGAGTCAGGAGATTACTTTTTATTTATTCTCCCCAATCCCCAATTCATAATTCATAATTCCCAAACCCTAATTTACTAACAAGAGGTTAAATACTATGTCTAACAACAATTCTGAACGAGTAGTGCGTCGTGGTCGAGTTTTTCCAGAGATGCAATCTACAGAGGAAGAAAAGGCCAAACATCGCGCCCGACAATTAGAATTTTATCATCGTTGTTGGCCGATTTTTCAGAGTTTACAGCCCCGGTTAATGAAACATTATTATGGTTGGTACATTGCGATCGAACCCGATAGCGGCGATTATTTTATCGATCCCGATCAAGAAGTGGCCAGTAAAAAAGCAAGGGCAAAATATCCCGACAAAATTCATCACATCTTTGGCATTAATGAAACTGGAGTTAGTGGCAGAATATGATTGAAGGGAGATTTGGAACCAAAGGACAAATTTATTTTGATATCGATTTAGTTGGCGATGATGGATTGATTCTACCCACAGAAGTCATGCTGGATACGGGTTTTACCGAGTTTTTAGCCATAAATAGTCAAGATGCTGACAGTCTTGATTGGCGTTTTTTGCGACAAAATAAATTGATAACCGCTCAAGGAGAAGCATTTTTTGATATATATTTAGGCAGAGTAAGAATTGATGGTCAAGAATACGAAATTCCCGTCTTTGCAGGGGAGGCAATTAAGGAGATTTTGTTAGGTTCGCGGTGGCTAAAACAATTTATCTTAGTAGCTAATTATCAACAAGCACAGGTGACATTAGGGTAATGACAAAAAAGGCGATTATTTTACTTTCCGGGGGATTAGATTCAGCGACGACAGCAGCGATCGCTCTAGCTGCTGGTTATCAATTAATCGCCCTTTCCTTTCGTTATGGACAAAGACACGAGCGGGAATTAGCGGCGGCGAAAAAAATTGCTAATTTCCTCAATATTAAAGAACATCATCTGATCGAAGTCAATCTATCTTTGTGGGGAGGTTCCGCTTTAACGGATCAATCTATTGCTATTCCCCAAGAGGGAATTAACCCGAATATTATCCCGATTACCTATGTGCCGGGGAGAAATACAGTTTTTATTTCGATCGCTCTTTCTTTAGCGGAAGCAAGGGAAGCGGAGGCGATATATTTAGGAATTAATGCGGTGGATTATTCCGGTTATCCCGATTGTCGTCCCCAGTATTTAGAAGCCTTTCAAACTTTAGCTAATTTATCATCGAAAGCGGGTTTAGAAGGGAAAGCACCCCAATTAATTGCCCCTTTGGTGATGGATAGTAAGGTAGATATCGTCCGTCGTGCCGTTAGTTTAGGGGTTCCCATTGCTGATACTTGGTCTTGTTATCAAGGAGAAGTTGAACCCTGCGGTTTATGCGATTCCTGCCGCATCAGAGATCAGGCTTTAATTGAGGCAGGTTATCCCGAATTGGCTACTTCCTTCTTAAAACAGTCAGGAAAAGGGGGAGCATAGTGAAAAATGGAGATAATCTAGGCGATTAAATGTTCAATGAGGATTTTACTGCCGATTAATATTAAAACTAAACCGCCGAGAATTTCTACCTTTTGGCTAAATAAATTACCGAATTTATGCCCGATAAAAACAGCTATAAAACATAAAACAAAGGTAATAAAACCAATGACAGTGCAAGCTAAAAGTAAGGGAGTTTTAATCATCGATAGACCCAAACCAACTACTAAAGCATCGATGCTAGTAGCGATCGCTAATCCGATTAAAGTATAGGAATCTAGAGGATTAAATTTTTTTTCCTCGTCATCATTTTGAACAGCTTCGTAGATCATTTTACTGCCGATCGCCCCTAGAATAATAAAAGCGATCCAGTGGTCAAAAGAAGCAAGAAAATCGCGACAAGTTAGACCAATACCCCAACCAATCATCGGCATAATTGCTTGAAATCCCCCAAAAAACAAAGCAATTTTCAAAGCCTTATTAACATGAATATGACGAATCATCAGGCCACTGGTCAGAGAAACGGCCACGGCATCGGCGGCTAATCCCACGGCAACAAAGGAAGTGGTTAAAAGTTCGAGTGAAGTAAACATCTATAGTTGTTTATCCTTTAATTTCCCCTTATCTTAACTAATTTTTACCCAGAAAACTTTCATATTTATCTCATGATCCTCTCATTTATCTATCATTTCTCTAACCTAAGTAGGTAGGCGTTAAAAGTTGTCAGATGCCCCCCTTATCAAGGGGGATTAAAGGGGGGACTAAGGGGGGATCGGCACCCCCCTTATCAAGGGGGCAGGGGGGATCGAACCTAAAATCCATTTTTAATTTAATTATAACCAGCTACTTAATTAGTGAGAGGATCGAATTGAAAAGGTTTAAAACCACATTACTGGTTCCTCACCGATCGCCTGCACCTGATGGATCGCTTCTGGGGTAAAACTGATGATATACTCAGCTTCTAGGACTTTTTCGCCCGTTACTGTGATTTTATCGGGAAATTCAGCCTTATGAGTCCGAGGAACCAATCCTGCTGTTTTATAAATTCCCCCGAATTTTTTCCAGGACAAAGTTAAGAAAGATACCTTTTCCCATCATCGATCATCCCGTCTGCTTTTAAGGTGGCGAACGCTACCATATAGGAAAAGTGCCAAGTAAAAAATTATGATAATTTCGAGAATTACCAGAGAATGAGGTGGGAGAGAACGGTGATAAAATTAGCTAATTGACTCCAGCAACTTAAGCCCCCAATAACCGCTCACTGAAAATATGGCTGATTTTTTTAACACCTATGGTTTTTTAATTGTTTCAATGATATTTGGAGCCATATTAGGCATTTCAATTTATCTGCCCTTAATGGCCGGTCAATTATCCTTAGCAACCCCCGGTTTTTACGCTTTAGGCGGTTATGTGGCCGCCATTCTTTCCACGAAAGTTTTTACTAATACTGGTAGCAATTATCCCCTTACTTTGGTCTTTTTAGAAATGTTAATTGCTGGCATTATTTCAGGAATATTAGCCATAGTTTTAGGTATTCCTGTTCTGCGTTTGCGAGGGATTTATTTAGCTATTGCCACAATCGCCTGGGTAGAAATTTTGAGAATTATTGCCCTTAATCTCGATATAACCGGCGGTGCGGTCGGTATTTTCGCCATTCCCCAACCCTTCACTACTCAATTAGCCTACCTTTGGCTGGCCTTGCCCCTCTTATTCCTAACTATGCTGTTTCTCTATCGGTTAGAAAACATCAAAATTGGTCGGGCATTTAATGCCATTCGTGCCGATGAATTGGCAGCTGCATCTATGGGAATTAATCCCACCTATCACAAAGTTTTATCCTTCACTTTCGGGGCAGTTTTAGCGGCAGTTGTGGGAGCGGTAAGCGCCCATTTTCTCAATACTTGGAATTCCCGTCAAGGAACCTTTGATTCTAGTATTATTTTCCTGGCTTTTGTTTTAATTGGTGGTTCCAGAACTTTTGTCGGTCCCGTGGTGGGCGGCATTGTTTTAACTGCTTTGCCCGAAGTTTTACGCGCCCTCGGCGGCATGAATGGTTTACCAATTTGGTTAGGGAATTTCTTGCGCGATGGTCGTTTGATTATTTTTGGAATTTTAATCGTTTTGGGAACGATTTTTTATCCTCAAGGCTTAATTACACCTGAATTAATCAAAAAACTAATTCCTTTTAAAAGACGTTCCTCTCTTAGTCAAGTTGATTCCTAGTTATGGATCAATGTTGTCGATTGGATTCCTTTTTAATTAATGATATAATAGGATAGTTTATCCCCCTTTATATTCTCAGTCATCTCCGAGAATGACCCGCCAAATTCACGACCAATTTGCCAAGGAATATTTAGAGGAACTGTTAGCGCCTCTAGGAACCATAAAAAAGAGTAAAAAAGTGAAAAGTGAGGTTCAAGAAATAGATGTCTGGTTTGAACCGGCCAGTTCACCATCAAGGACCGAACTCCCTTTAGGTTTACTCGGAAAAATGGCGGCGACTTCCTGTTTGTTTGAACCTTTCCGTAACCCGCCCTCAGAAATAGAGATTCGCAGTTGTATATCAAAGTTATATACTGTTCATAATGACCTGTTAAGAAAGGCGAAACGGGCAAACAAAACTCTGACGGTCGCAGAATTGCCAGTTTTATGGATTCTCACCCCCACCTTTTCAGCTAGAATGATTCAAGGATTCAGGGCTGACAGCGATGAGAGGAATTGGTTAAAAGGGGTTTACTTTTTAGCTGACTTCCTCAAAGTGGCAATCGTTGCCATCCACCAGTTACCAGTGAGTGAAGACACTTTATGGTTGAGGGTTTTAGGAAAAGGAGAAACACAAAAAAGAGCCGTAGAAGAGTTAGTTCAATTGCCAGAAGATAACTCTTTTCAAGAAAATTTGTTAGAAATTCTAGCCAACTGGCGTAAGAATTTGGAATTGAGAGATAATTTAAGTAGCGAGGAACAGGAGGACATCATGAACCTATCACCAGCCTATCTAAAACAGCGAGAAGATTGGAAAATAGAAGGAAAACAGGAAGGCACTTTAGAGGGACAACTCTCGCTGATAGCTAGTCTTCTGGAAGGGCGGTTTGGAACCCTAGATTCGGAATTGTCTGGTCTAGTTGAACAGATTGCCCAACTTCCCATCTCAGAACGCACCGGGTTACTTCTTTCTTTAGTGAATTTATCCCGCTCTGAACTGTTAGAAAGATTGAGAAAAGATTAAAGTTTTAGTCCGCTCAAGCCATGAATTTTCATGCCAAAATCCTGATGGTAGTTTGTCTGCTGAGTTACTGTCATGGTCAAATCTAGCATTCCCTCAGACGCTCTAGCCCTGGGTTGGGTTGAGCTATCATTATTGAGCAGGTATTACCAATCGGCTCAAAAGGCGAAACCCAACCAAGATTGTGAAAATATTCCTGGAAGTTGTTGGGTTTCCTTGCGTCAACCCAACCTACGAGTTTTACTCAGACTAATCGAGTTGTTATAGATACCAATGTTTTGATTAGTGCTTTACTCAATCCACTAGGAACACCCAGAAAAGTAATCAATCAGTCAATGTACCATTCTTCAGAGCAAGGCAACTTATCAAGAATTGGCAACGAGAATAAGTAAAAATAAATTTGACAAATGTTTAGAAAAGGTGCTATTATCCTGAATAATACTTAACTTGTGTTAAAATCGGTGTAAGAATTTAGGTCATAGAAAAAGCAGTCAAACCTATACTAGGTAAGCATTTGGCCGAATTACGCCCAAATACTCACTCTCATTAAGAAATGCTGAAAGCCTTAATTATCGTGCTTATTGAGAATGAATCTGTTAGTTTGGCGAGTTTTGAGATTGTAGAAGCCTCTCTGTGAATGCGTTTGAGGCACCTGAATCCTTACAAATCGGCTGCACTATTGTTGTTAATTTAAGGGATAGTTACATGAAAATTGTTACTGTTACTGAAGCCAAAGAACAAATTGATGAATTAGTGAATGATACCAATGATAATCATCAACCAATTTTGTTATCTGGTACGAAAAAGAATGCTATTTTAATTGCTGAGGAAGATTGGAACTCTATTCAAGAAACGCTTTATTTGTATTCTATTCCTGGTATGGTAGATTCAATTATTGAAGGTGGCAACACTTCTATTGAAGATTGTGTGGATGAGGCGGGTATCAGAGCAATTTTAAATGGATAATTGGCAGTTGGTTTTTACCAAACAAGCGAAAAAAGATGCTGAAAAGCTGGCTCGTACTGGGTTGGCAAAACAAGCTAACGAGTTATTAAATATTCTTAAGTCAAATCCGTATCAATCTTATCCTGTTTATGAGAAACTCAGTGGCGATTTAGCGAGCTATTATTCCAGACGTATTAATATTCAGCATCGTTTGGTTTATCAGGTTATTCCAGAAGAGAAGGTTGTCAAAGTTATACGGATGTGGACTCATTATGAATAACCCCTCTTATTTATTTTACACTGGTAACATTATAGACTGAAAATGATTGACTTGGATTGTAAAAATATAGCAATTTGCGAATGAGTGAGGCACATACTAGGAACGTGAAAAGTTTATGGTATAAGACTTTTGCCTTCCGCAAAACGGTATAAATACCCCCAAGATAACATAAAAATACGATATAAATTCCCCTCCTCAACTGACTGAATGAAGGGGCATTTATGGTATTTTTAGAAGCAATTTAGCCTACTTTTGTGGTTTCTTTTTCGGTGGATTGGGAGGGTTTTAGTTGGCGCTTGAGAGTTGAGGCTGCGCCGAGTGTGCCGAGCGCGAGAAGGCTGAGAGTTGAGGTGGGTTCAAGTTACAGCCAAAAGAAACTTATTTTTTAATAATGACCTTAAGAACATTACTCTTTACTTGAATAGATTTATTTTCTTGATAAAGGTATTGGACATAATAATTTCCAGGATTTTTGAAAATAAAATATTCATGCAAATTAATCTCTGACCAAGCACTATCTACTGCATTAGGAGTCAAGACAACTGGGACATTTTTTTCTCGATATCCACCAGGAGAAAACGCTCTTTGATTCTGATCTCCCAAAGGAGTTAATTTAACTGCTTTACCTTCTGAATCAGTCACATTAATAAGATGGTTTGGCCAAAAACCACTATGCCAAATAGTTTGTGGTTCTTTTGATACATTTTGAATAGCATAATAAACAAGAATAGGCTCATTAATACTAAAAACAGTTTTATCTGTCCAAATGCGAGAACGTAATCCGCCTTGCTCAGATCCCCAAACAATTAGACTATTAATTGTTTTACTCCTTGAATCAACATGAGAATTTAGAAAATTTCCTGCTCTTGTATAGCATAATCCCAAAAGCAGGATAATTGATATTATAATCATCAAGATAATACTATTTCGAGAAGACATTATAAGCTTCCTTAACAGAAGATACAAAGTAAGCTATATTTGACCCTGGTTTAAAATTTTGATCGGGACGAGCAGAACTAAGACTGCGGTATCTACTTGCTACAGCCACGAAACTTACGAAAGCAAAAACATACCATGATAGGTTAGGCTCTGGGATACATACACAGTTACAATCTTGTGAAAAATTATATCCTACAGGTGTGCCTCCACCACTGTTATTCTTAGTGCCATCCCAAGCTATTACAGGAGCTTTTAAATTATTTGTAGCATCATTAAGCCATTGAAAATCAAAGAGTTTAGATGTTTTGTCAGGAAGAACTTCATATCCCCAGGTGAAACCTTTTAAACATGAGATAGTTAAACCATTGACACAAACGAATGCAGTTTCAAATTTGATAAAATTTCCGGCATTGTCCTCGGATTGAGAAGGACCATCAGAAAACATTGAGCCAGGTCCGTTAGAACCATTTACCCCTATGTCAAGAGTTGAATTCTCTTTTTCTGTCCAATACCACGGTAGATTATCATCGCGTTTATAAGGGTCTAGATAAGGAAGAGTCGCTCCGTTGTTTTGTCCGATAGTTCCTTTCCCATCATAAATGGATTGAATCCATTTGAAGTCATAATTACACTGAGTAGGATCAGCTTTTGTAAACTTAGCAACTAGATTAGCCCCCACAACCTTGTTCCCATCTTTATCCGTGAATTTAGCCGTGCTGTAATCAGTAATATTAAGTGTTCCTAACTTTTTACCATTGCATAATATATCCATTGGGTTAGGAGCAGGAATTGGTGCTGTTTGTGCTTCTACAGAACGAATTCCTGGGATGATAACTACTAATACCGTCAAAAAACTGAGGCTAGGAACAGTAATTACTTTTTCCAATACTTTTGTTGTTTTATTCATGTTACTTTTAATCCGTATTTTCACTTTTAAATTGGATGACTTAAAATGAGCTCACTCCCCTCGCAGCCAGGTCAAGCAAC
Organism: Microcystis sp. M079S1; assembly: GCF_020246425.1. NCBI lineage: Bacteria > Bacillati > Cyanobacteriota > Cyanophyceae > Chroococcales > Microcystaceae > Microcystis > Microcystis sp. M079S1. The sequence goes on along the minus strand of NZ_JADBSZ010000319.1, from coordinate 528 downwards.
AGCCCCACCCAACCCCAATGGCGGACAACAAAACTATACACACTCCCCCCCCACAACTGTATCAAAAGCTACAATTTAATAAATCTTTACATTCCCCTCCCTGACACGGACTCACCTGGGACAATAGGGACATCCCCCAGGAAACGCCTCCTCAACGCCCAGATGAGTTTGGAGTTACAGCACAACCAGAATAACGACCCATATCAACGGACGGGACTCAACTGCCCCAATTCGACGCTCACCGCATCAAAGCGATTGTCCCCAGGGCGATAGGAGAGAATTTCCAAGCCAATCGGCTCGCCACTGGTGGAATCCTTAATTAAAATCACCCCATCCCCCAGTTCAGTACAAATCTGCTCCTTTCTGGGGGATTGCCAGAAGACAGTGAGTAAGCTAAAACGCACTTAAACCACCTAAAATAGAAATAGTAACTTGAGAAAAATCCTACTTATGCCAGCCAAAGATTTCCTAGACTTAGAAGAAAAGAAAAACTTACAAAAAGCTCTTAAAGAAGAAGAAAGAGCAGAG
>NZ_JADBSZ010000318.1:0-4271 GCF_020246425.1 Microcystis sp. M079S1 | reverse complement strand
TCGCTCATCTTCATGTCCATCTCTTAGGCGATCGCCCAATGGCTTGGCCCCCGGGTTAAACCCCCCTTATTTTCCCGCACTTTTGGAGAATTTTAGAGCTAGAAGCTTTCTTTTCCGAGTCAGTCTTCTCGATGTTGAACCCATGAATAGGTCTCTTTCTGCGATCGCTTTGTCCAGCACCCTGCTGTTATTTCCCTTCACCGCTGCGACTCTCGCTCAATCGGAATGCTTTCTCCAAAGAGCAGATGGACAACAGATAGATCTTAGCCGTCTCTGTGGCGGTTCATCCAGAAATAGGAAAAATTCCCCGCAAGTTTATCAGTTACCGATTCAACGCCGGGTTAACGGCATTCCCACGGTGATGGTGGTTTTTAATCACCGTCACTCCTATGAAATGCTTTTTGATACGGGAGCTAGTGGCATCGTCCTCACCGATGCCATGGCGAAAGCGATGAAAGTCAAACGGGAAAGGGAAGTACTCGCTCATACCGCCGGCGGTGTCGTTAGGGTTTATCTTGGTCGCATTAATTCTATTAAAGTTGGCGAGGTGGTTTTATCTAATCAGATTGTTGGTATTTCTCCCCAAATGGAAGGATTAGGACTCTTGGGACAAACTTTTTTTGGTTCCTATGATGTCACGATCAAAAAAGATGTGATCGAATTACGTTATCGTTGATAAGTAGCTGGTTATAATTAAATTAAAAATGGATTTTAGGTTCGATCCCCCCTTAGTCCCCCCTTGATAAGGGGGGTGCCGATCCCCCCTTAGTCCCCCCTTGATAAGGGGGGTGCCTGAAAACTTTTAACACCTACCTACTTAGTCTCATGGGAAAAATGCTCGCTTTCCTGACTTTAATCTAAAGTTCCTCTCTGTATTTGTTCCCGTTCGATCGCTTCAAATAAGGCCCGGAAGTTGCCTTCTCCAAAACCTCTAGCGGCATGACGTCGCTCGATTAATTCAAAAAAGAAAGTCGGCTGGGAAAAAATTGGTTTAGTGAAAATTTGCAGTAAAGTCGGCTTTTCCGGGAGGGAATAACTATTTTGTTCAAAATCGATGAGAATTTCCCTTTTTTTTATTTCTGACCATTCCCAATCAGCAATATTAAAGGCTTTCTTTTGATAGTTAATTAGTTGATAATAACTGTCGGGAACTGATAAAAACTCTACCTTTTTTTCTCTTAATTTTTGAGTTAATTTTACAATATTTTCGGTTCTTAAAGCAATGTGTTGAATGCCAGATTTTTGATTAATATCCAAAAATTCTTGAATTTGAGAACTGTTACTATCTGGCTCATTAATCGGTAATTTTAATTCGGTTTCGGGGTGAACCAGTACCTGAGAATAAAGACCAGAACGCTCCGTTTTAATAGTAAAAGTTTGCCTTTTTCTAAAGCCTAAATTTTCCTCATACCAATTGGCTGTTAACTCTAAATTCCCCTGAAAAACATTTAAAACTAAATGATCAATTGCCAGAATATCCTGATTATATTGTTCCTTGCTATCATACTCAATCAGATTAGGATCGGCTAAAATTGGCGTGATTCCCTGTCTTTCAATTAACGTATGTTTTAGATCAGCAATGCTAGAGATTTGACAGCTTTTTATCTTACCCCTAGCCAAAACAGTTTCCTCAATAAAAATGTCCTGTTTAATTCTCCTAGCTAAACTGTCTAAATCCTCTACTTGAAAAGCTACATCCGCCACTCCTTCAGGATATTTACTTAAAAATTCCGCCACGGGACTAAGGGAATTTAAGGGAGAAGATAAGATAAAAATAATCTGTTTAGTTTTATCTTTTTGGATGCCATTGCCAACTATTTCCGTGTGGGTGTGGAGATTAACTAAACTTGCAATCGCCTGAAAATCCATCACCCGCACAAACCAATCTCGCCATTTTTTGGCCGATTCTACATAAAAATGAATATGATCAATAAACATAGATAAAGTCAAAAAAGCGGTTGAGTGTTAGTAAGTGGGGAGTGGGGAAGTGGGGAAATGGGGAAATGGGGGAGTGAGGAGATAGGGTAATTTCAACTAATACCCCAAAACCCCAACTCCCTAAAACCCCAACTCTCAACTCCTGACTCCTGACTCCTGACTCCTGACTCCTGACTCCTGACTCCTGATGACTAAAAAAAGAGATGACTATCGGGTTGAATATTAATTTCCATGGGGACGGCTTGGGGTTCAGCATTCATGGCAAAATAGATAGCATCGGCGGCGGTTTGAGCGGTTAACATTTTAGTGCGATCAACTTTTAAACTCACCTGATCCCAAAAAGGAGTATCGACACCACCAAAATAGAATAAAGTCATTTTAATACCATAGCGTTTTAACTCATCGGCCAAACATTTACTAAAACCGACCACCCCGTATTTAGAAGCACAATAAGCGGCAGCCATAGCCATAGAATGCTTACCTAAAATTCCCACCACATTACAGATATGACCGGACTTATTTTCCTTCATCACATTAGCGGCAGCCTGACAGGTATAAAAACTCCCCTTCAGATTGAGGTCGAGCATTTTATCTAAATCTTCCGGCGTGATTTTATTGTATTGTTTCATCACACCGGCTCCGGCCGCATTAACCAACACATCCAACCGGCCGTAATGGGAGACAATTTTTTCCATCAAAGTTTCTACCTGAGTGGGATTGGTGATATCCGTCGGCACAATTAACGAGGGACAAGACAACTCACCAGCTAAATTAGATAAATTATCGGCATTTCTGGCCACTAATACGAGTTTATGACCATTAACAGCTAGTTTACGCGCTAAAGTGGCACCGATACCCCCCGTAGCACCGACAATCAGGACAACTTTTTCGCTCATAATTATTTACAATCCTTTACAAATATTATTGTAAACTGTTCCGACTGGAAAATCATCGCTAGTCCCAACCCCTTGATTAAGGGTTAGCCAACTTCTGATAGGATAAACCGTGACAATGTAAAGAAATTTTTATGACTGTACTGACCGAAGGAATCGCGCCCCACGGTGGGCAATTAATTAATCGTATTGCTACCGCGGCCGAAAAAGCAGAATTTCTGGCCCTAGCTGAAAAACTACCGCGAGTTTCCTTAGATGAACGAGCGCTCTCGGATTTAGTTATGATTGCTATTGGTGGTTTCAGTCCCCTCAAAGGCTTTATGGAACAGGACGACTACGAAAAAGTCGTCGATGATATGCGTCTAATCAATGGTTTACCCTGGGCAATTCCCGTGACTCTTTCCGTTAGGGAAGAAGTGGCGGATCCGCTCAAAGAAGGCAACTGGATTCGTTTAGATGACAGCGAAGGCAACTTTGTCGGAGTCCTGGAATTAACCCAAAAATACCGTTACAATAAGGCCCACGAAGCAGTTAACGTCTATCGTACCGACGACCAGAAACATCCCGGGGTAAAAGTCCTCTATGAACAGGGAGAAATTAACCTCGCAGGTCCAATATGGTTACTTCAGCGCGATCCTCATCCCCAGTTTCCCAAATATCAGATCGATCCTCTGCAATCGCGCAAAATGTTCCACGAAAAAGCTTGGAAAACGATTGTCGGTTTCCAAACCCGTAATCCCATCCACCGGGCCCACGAATACATTCAAAAATGCGCCCTAGAAGTGGTAGATGGTTTATTCTTGCATCCTCTTGTCGGCGCTACCAAAAGCGATGATGTGCCGGCCGATGTGCGGATGCGTTGCTATGAGATCATGATGGATAAATACTTTCCCCAAGATCGCGTTATTCTAGCTATCAACCCCTCAGCTATGCGTTACGCCGGCCCCCGGGAAGCAATTTTCCACGCTATTATCCGCAAAAACTACGGTTGTACCCATTTTATCGTCGGTCGTGACCATGCCGGAGTCGGGGACTACTACGGAACCTACGATGCTCAGTATATCTTTGATGAGTTCGAGCCGGGGGAATTGGGAATCGTGCCGATGAAGTTTGAACACGCTTTCTACTGTACCCGCACTTCGGGAATGGCAACCACCAAAACTAGCCCCAGTTTACCTGAAGAAAGAATCCACCTTTCGGGAACGAAAGTCCGGGAACTGCTGCGCAAAGGAGAATTACCACCTCCGGAATTCTCCCGTCCAGAAGTAGCTGCCGAATTAATCCGCGCCATGCAAGGATCTTGACATCCTCGCCGCCCTAAAAGTGCGGCGATTCCTAAACCTCACGATTTAAGTTTCTGCTTCCACCACCGTCGCATACCACAGTTAAAAAACCATGTACTGTCTTACACAGAGTCCACAGACTTTCGCCCCATTTCAG
>NZ_JADBSZ010000317.1:0-20449 GCF_020246425.1 Microcystis sp. M079S1 | reverse complement strand
GCCAAGCTTTTCTGGTCGGAACCCCCTAAGCCGAGTTTTCAAGGTGCTGCGCCGTCCACTTGGTTTTCGAGACTGGCCTTTTAATTCTAACGTAAAGCCAACCTAGAACGGCGGGGTTTCAGACCCAAAATTTCCGATGAATCAACCCTACTAGGGCAAGGGGGGGCTAATCTAAGAATAAGCGGTTTAAATGCGTCTTAGCTTACCAAGTTTTTATTTAGGGCTTGCTGAATAATGGTAAAACCCTTTTAAAATAAGGCTTTTGACCTGTTAAAGTCCGATGTTAGTGCAAGAAAATAGGATTGGGACTTTCAAAAACCTTGCATTATCCTTCTTATAGTACATAAATTGGTACAAAAAACAATGGCAACAAAGCCCGAAACTCCTGACTCCTGACTCGGAGACTCCTGACTCCTACCCCCAGGAAAAACTTTTTCAGCAGACCCTATTTAATAGATTTATTGCAGATATTTAAGAATTGTGTGCGATTGCCCCGTCAAACCTTTAATCGTGCTAACTCTGAGTGGCCAAACCAAGGTACAATCAAGTTGTGAGTAAGTTTTTCCAGCAAGAGGGAAAAGCGATGAAACTCCAAGAGAAGACAGAAAGTAACTTCAGAAGCCGCAAAGCAGAACGGGACACCACAGAAAGTTCTTTGCAAGAAGCTGGCTTAGAGTCTAACTCAGCTATTGATTCGCTGGTAAGGCGAGTGCGCCACCGCCAAAATCGCCTTCAAGTCCTTTTCTTGGGCATAAAACTGGGCATTCCGGGGTCGGAAAAAGCCTTGAATAATGCTCTCTTTCGCTACGGCGATGAATACATGGCTCTAGATTACTTGAATTGTGGTTCTCCTGAATTGGACAAGGGGGGGCGACATTGGGCTTACGCTCATGGCTATCGAGTTACCTCGTCTAAGTGTGGATTTGGTACGGGAGTTGAATGTCCCGGAGGGGTTAAATGGGGTCAATTTTAGGGTTTTAGATTCCCATTAGTAGGTGAGGAGTGAAAGGACTGATTAAGAAAATTCTGGTTTCAGGGGAGGCTAATCATGTTAACGCTTTTTCGACCTAATGTAAAAAAACTTGAGGCTGAGGGGAATGTCGAAGGTTTAATCCGTGCCTTGCAATACTCAGATATTAACGAACCTTGGTCGCATCAGCCAAGGGAAGTCCGTTGTTTGGCTGCTGAGGCACTAGGGAAAATTGGCGATGGGCGAGCCTTAGAGCCACTGATTGCTTCCCTCAAGGATGAGGATCAAACTGTTCGACAGGAATACGCCAGCGCACTAGAAACATTACATCAATCGGGTTTGCCTGTAATAGAACGACTGATTACAACTCTCAAAAGTGACAAAGATTTAGAAATAAGACAAGTCTCCGCTACAGCCCTAGAGATGCTTAACTGGCAACCTGATAGGGATGAGGACGGAGCGACCTTTTGGATTGTCAAAGGTGAATGGGATAAGTGCCGGGAGATTGGTGCGCCTGCTGTTCTTCCCCTAGTTAATACTCTCTGCCAAGGAGATTTGGAAGTACAGGAAGCGGTGGCTCGAACACTGGTGCAACTTGCTGATCGACGTGCCATAGATCCTCTCATTGCTGTACTCAAAGATAGGGATCGGAGTGTTCGACAGGCATCTGTCAGTGTTCTAAAAAAATTACACCAGTTGGGGTTGCCTGTGATAGAACACCTGATTGCTACTCTCAAGAGCAAGAGTGAGAATTCAGAGATGAGACAAGCAGCTGCTACAGCCCTAGAGACGCTTAACTGGCAACCTAACAAAGATGAGGATGGAGCGACATTTTGGATCGTCAAAGGTGAATGGGATAAGTGTGAGGAGATAGGTTGGACGGTCGTTATTCCCATCATTAATACTTTCAGGGATAAGACAGCATGGGTTTCGCTTCAGAACTACTTAATTGCACGTCTAAAAGATAAGCAAATTGACACCCGAGTCAAAGCAACCGAGGCTTTAGCTGAAGTGGGAGATATTACAGTTGCCTATCCGTTACTTAGAAGTCTTCCTTTTTCCTGTTCTGCAAACTGGAGAGCAGGTTATTCAACTAATAACAGTTTGACGCGTGTGAGTTGGGATTCTGACAAAGAATCAGATTTTCAAGACTATAAGTTACAGGTGGTTTCGGCAAGTAAAGCTTTAGCCAAGATTTATAGATATGAACCCGATAAATTGATCAAATTGTTTCAAAAATTGAGGTTCGGTGGTAGATTTATAAACCGATCTGATATTTGGATGGGAATTCCGATCATTTGGGCACTTTGCGAAATAGGTAATAGGAAAGCAACCGAAACTATTGTCAATTGGATCTTTGATCTAGGATCCCATATACCTGACCCCAATGCGTTTGCTTGGACGTACAATCACTTTGGTGAAATTCGATCTGTTACTTACTTTTTGCGAGACATAATTCCACCCGATGTTTTACCTAAGCTTCTGGGAGATTACACCGACTTGCTTTTAGATTTATTAACATGGAAAGTCTCTAGCATTTACCGAGAACTTCTAATTCAAGGGGAAGGCAATTTTGGGGAACTGATGTCTTATGCATTGTCTACTTGGGGTCAAAACGAGGATGCTGAGTTCGATTTTTCCATCTGTACAGAGGCACTCCAAAAATTTTGCCTACGCGATACACCCGTTGCCAACAACATCCTATGTAAGTTTCTCCAGAACCCCGAGAAAATAGAATTGAGTTCCTACAAGGTTGAAAATCCAACAAGCACTACTTATTTTACCAATTACCTCAATTGCGGAAATCTTCACACGATAGTGAGAGTAATATTGCGCGACCGACATTGGCCTCATTACATTCCATCAGCCTACTTAGATGAGATTTACTTCGAGAACCCAAAAACTTCTTCTTCGCCATCAGAAAAGCAAAATACAGCGTAGTCCTTGCCAGAGATTTTAGAACAGCCTGACTTAGATATCTAAACAGGAAAAGTGCCAACTAATTGAAATCCGAAAGGGAGGGTACAAAATCATGAAAACCCTATCTCCAATGAAATCTTATTACAGCCGAGAATGGAACTTCTCGATCGCCTATCCGACAGACTGGGAAATTCTCTGGGAAAACGAACCGGCTGGCTCTTGGACAATTCCCATTGCTGTCGCGGGGAAAGAGGGAAGTGGCGGTCGTCCCTGTTTCTCAGTTAACGTTCGCCGAGGCAAAATTCTCCAAGGAAACCCCCATCTTAAGATCACAGGTTTGCGAGAAGATGGGAAACTCATTGAATATCCTAGCACGCCCCAAGAGTACATCGAGCAGCAAAAAGCCGAATTACCTAGCTGCTTTCCGGGCTTTCAGTTCATTTCTGGGGAAGAAATTCGCCTCGCCCACCAACCGGCGGCCAAATTAGTTTACCGCTATGACGGAGCTAAGGGGCAGATTCAGGAACAATCTACCACCCTGTTTGGGGTGGAGATCACTTTCCAATTCGTCAGTGAAGTTCCCGTCCAAGAGGCTGCCAAATTTCAACCCGTTTTCAATAGTATCCTTGAGAGTTTCCGCATCGGGGATGCCTCACCTGAAACTTCTAGCAGTACAGAACTCGATAGCCAAGCAACATCGGAGTCAAAAACCCCCGTACAGCTTTACAACCGAGGCGTTACCATCTATCGCACGGGTCATTTCGACCAGGCGATCGCCGCCTTTGACCAATGTTGGCAGTCGGGCGAGTACAAAATGCAGGCCGCCTATGCCAAAGCTATGTGTCAGGGGCAATTAGGTCTTGAGTCTAAAACACCGCCAGAATTTGAGGGCAAGGAAGATGAAGTCGGAGCCACTTACGTCGCCAGTAATTTTGCCTGTTATTTAATCTGCCAAGGTTATCAAGCCGCTTTGACTAATTCCTCCCAAGTAACCGCCAAGGTTAAAGGTTCAGTTTACATTATTAACATCGACGGCTACCTCGGTACTTTTCTCAATGATGCTTGGCGTAAAGAAGGCAAGGAGAGGATTTCCCTCCTCGATTCCAATGCCAATCCCCATCCCACAGAGGCAGACCAGTTGATTATGTCCCTGATCAAGATGGCATCTTCCCTGCCCATGTGTCCCCTGCCAGAAGGAGGTCTGCCCACTGCGCTAAAAGCCGATAACAGGGAGGACAGCCCAGAAAAACCTACCATTGCAGTCGCTACTGAAAAAAGCGGCGCTCTCGCCCCCCTTCTTGATAGTTCAGCCCAGAAAATTGATGATAGTAATTCACAATCGGAAAACCCAATCAATACAGAGATTTCTGAAGTAGATTGTTTTATCAACGATCTTGAAGATCAAGACTACAAGGTTCGTCAGAAGGCAGTGGAAGAATTGGAGAAGAGCGGGTGGCAACCTAAGTTAGATGAGAAAGGAGCAGCCTACTGGATTGTTAAAGGCAAGTTCGATAAGTGTGTTGAAATTGGTTCTCCATCAGTAGCTCCCCTGATCATTGCCCTGAGAAATGAGAACGCCTTTGGGCGTGAGGGAGCAGCCAGGGCATTAGGGAAAATCGGGGATAAGGGAGCGATCGCACCCCTGATCGCCGCTCTAAAAGATAAAAAACCTAGTGTGCGTCAGGCGGCAGCCTCAGCGTTAGGGGAGATGGGAGACAGGCGAGCGATCGAACCCCTGATCGCCATACTGGGCGACGTGGATTATGTGAGTGAGGCAGCAGCAGAAGGGTTAGCAAAAATGGGCAAGGTGGCTATCAAATCGCTCCTGGTGGCCCTGCGTGATCCTCACTACTGGCTACAGCCGGCCGCTTGGCAAGTTTTAGGATCGTTATTGTTACGCCAATACTACAAGTCCTTGATAGTTACTATTACCATTGCTCTTTTAGGACCTGTGGCGATTCAATACTTGTTGGATCTATACAATTTTAACCAGGGTCATCAAGCCTATCAAAGAGCAGACTGTACTACAGCTATCAAACACTTCGACCCAATGCTGAAGGGGTGGCGAGCGATCGACATGGAACAAAAGCGGGCGGTGGCACAACAGGCGCAACAGGAGTGTCTCGCCTTTCAAGTCGCTGTTGACCAGCAAAAAGCAGGTAACTTTAGTGTTGCTTTACTGACCTATAACAATTTTATTAACGATTACAGTAACAGCATTCTGGTCGAAGCCTCCCGTCAGCAGGTTGAGTCTATCTTTGAGACAGTACCACCCTTTGAAATTGCCAGCTATGAGTCCTGCAACAGCATCGGGAATCTTCTGAAAAATTCGCTGATTCCATCTCCTGATCAGAACTTACCACGATTTCATCTGGCTTGCGGTCAGGTCTATCAAACAGAACATTTATATTTAGAAGCCCTAGACCAGTTCAATCAAGCCAAAACCTTGACCAAAGAGCCAGAAATCATCGCTTCTGCTAAACAAGGATATAACAAAGCAGTAGGGTCACTCAGTCAAGATACCGGAAGTCAAGGACAGTCAATTATATCCGCAGCTCGCTCAACGGCCTGCGAGGGCAAACCGGCTAAATCTCCGGCCGTCGGTTTAGGGAAGAGCGAATCTGGTAAGGCTTTAGCCTGCAACGAATCTGTCCTTACCCTCCCCAATTCTCTCAAACCCGTCAAGCCATCCCATTTTAAGTATGTGGTTTCTTTGGCAAAAGACCGTGAAACGATTGAAAATTGTCCCTACTACGCCCTACAGGGCAATGCCACTGGTACTGTAAGCCGTCGGCGACAGTTGGTACGAGTCAAGCTCCGCAGTACGCAAACGGGTAAGATCGTCAAAGAGCGGGTATTTCGGGGTTCAAGACCAGATTATTGCCCATTTCAGTACACATTCCGGGGCTGGGCTTTTCAAGACTACTATCAAGACTATCTTGATGGTGCAGAACCCTCACAGACTGAAATTATAGAATGGCTATCGACTGTTGTGCGCTGATTGCTAACGGGACTTAGACAAAAAACACCTTAAAAAATGGCTAAAAGTCTTATGTGGATGGGATTTTAGCTCAAAAATACCCAAACCCTTTCATATAGCTTTGAGGTCATTTGACCCCTTTTGAAGTGAACATAGCTTATGGCAAGGCTTTCAGCCCTTTTCAACAGCTAAATTGTCTAAGTCCCACTAAGAGCCTCAAGAACTAAGCCTAGCTTATAAGCATAAATACAAGGGAAGGAGATTTTGATATGTATAGATTCTTCATTTTCATTAGTTGGGTCATATCCTTTGTCTGTTTTAATAGATTAGTGCAGACTGATAATCACTGTGTGCAACAGTTTTATGCAGGATTAGGACTCATCTTTTTAATAAGCTTTCCCGCCTTATTTAAGCATTTAGCAGGGAAGAGAACAGAAGTAACATTAGGTGGCAAAACTGTCAAAAACTGGGAAATAAGTGTGGGTTCAGGTATTTTGGCAATATTGATGATGTATTTTGAACGCTTTTTAGGTCTTTGTCAGTAATTTCAATCTCAGAACAACACGACAATCTTTGAATGCTCAGAATTTATTGCTGACTAATATTCAAAGCGAAAAGAATGGGGGAGGTAAATGAATTATGACTCACATCTTGAAAACCCACAAACGGCTCATTACCCTAACAGCTTTAGTTGTTGTTGGAGGTGTTACCCTTCTTGTCTATCCTAGTGTTCGGGATGAAAGCCATTGGTGGCAAACCACTCGTCAAGATACGGCAGAAGCTTATCTCGCCTATCAAAAAGCCTTGCCCCCAGGAAAGCACCTTACTGAAGCAAAAACCTTGTACGAAGACCGATTCTGGAAAGAAGTCCAATCCACTTCAACCATAAAATCCGTAGAAGATTATATTCGAGAACACCCTCAAAGTCCCCATCTTTCTGCTGCTAAAAAACGACTAGAAGAGCTTTATTGGCAACAAGCTCAAGACGGTAACAGAGTGACATCCTACCAGCAATATCTTGCTAAATATCCCTCTGGTCAATTTGTCGAACAGTCCAAAGAGAAAATCTATCAGTTAACCCCTTTAAACCCCAGTGAAATTTTTGCCCGCAATGTCGGAGCAAGTCAAACAAAATCGGGGGTTAAGGTAGAAATATTGCGGGTTTTAGTGGGAAAAAGAAGTGCCATTCAGCCCAATCACCCTCAACTCAATGACAAGGATTTAATTCCTACCAATACAGTTGAATCCCAACCCTTTGCCGATGATGCAGTAGTCGGTGCGATTACCTTCAAAATCACCAATCAGAACAATAAACCGATTAGTTTTATGGCGAGTAATTTTGTTGTTTCTGTAGGCGGAAAGCAGATTCCTTTACAGGATTATGTATATATGAAACACACCACTTTCGGTCATGATTTGATCCAAGGAGATATCTTGCCAAAATCAACCATAGTAGCTGGTATTTGGTTTGATTTAGGAAAGATTAATATTGCCTCTGTTAAGTCAATGAATATCTTCTTAGGTTCTGCTTATGATAAACGTCCTTGGGGCAATAATCCAGAGGTTTATTATCCAATAACGGATGATTTCTTCTTTAATGTGAATTTATCAAATCATAGTTTTGCGCCTTTTCCAGAAGAAGCCAAGTAATTTTTGGTTTGTTGCGAATTTTGGCTAGAAATATACAATTAATTTTGCCTAGGTACTTACCAAAACAACCTACAATACCATCACAGCAAGGTTAATAATTACTTTTCATAAAAAAGGAGAAATGATTATGAAGTTGTTCTTAGATGGCAACAGACTTGAAATTAAAGAAGGGTTATTTGCTCATCAAACTTATTTACTAGATTCATTGAGAATTGTAACCCTTAGTATTCCTAAAGAATACATAACTTTTGCTATAGTATCCATCGAACAAACCAGTTTTCTGCAATTGGACTTGATAGATAATAATATCTGCAAGACAATCATACAGTTATTAATTAAATACTCTCAAGAAAACACATCTTGGGAAAAGATAGATGGCGATTTATATCTAATAGATTACGAAAATAATTCACTTGGAATACCGATTGATCTTATTGTCAAAAAATATCCAAATCTACTTCAAGCAATCCTTGATTATAGAGAAGAGCGAAGATCTAAGTTATTCGAGTGGCTGAGAACAAATCCTGTAGTATATTTAACTCACAATATCTACTTGGGTAAAGATGGATTTAAAAAAGGTGAAACACTTATTCCTTGGAGTAATATTGAAGAAATCTGGTCGTCCCAAGTTAATTTTAATCATGATATCCGAGTTAAGTATAAAAGAGATGGGGGAGTACAGTTCATTAGATTCTTGGGCGATCTGATAAGTTCCCTAGCTTTTTTTGAAAACTATTTTGGATTTGATTTCTTTGTCTTACCTAGTCTTTCAGAGAAGGAAATTAAATTGTGGCGTGCTGATATTAACTTTTGGCAACAGATCTATAAACAGAATCAGCCGATGCTTGCTAATTATAAACCAGAGGTTATTAGCTCAGTGACAAAACCAGTAGGATTCGCAGAAGCCCTTTTTTGGTTCTGGACTCTTTTTCTCATACCTATTGGATTTATGAGATGGGGTCAAGGACGTAAGGGTTGGATGTGGCTAGGGATTGTTTTTGCAAGTGCTGGCATTGGTTTTTTGCCTTGTTTAGTGGATTACTGGATGTCGTTCAGTGCTCAACGCAGTAGAAACCTTGAACCATGGGAATTTTTCCCAAGAACTTTAGATCCCAGAAATCCTTGAGAGCGATCGCTGACTGGCAGAAAGCCGCCGAACTCTATCGACAACAAGGCAATCTGGAAGCTTCCCAAGATGAACTAAAAAAAATTCAATCCCTTCAACAGATATAAAGGAGGAAACCATGAATAAGCAAATCAATCATCAGCCAAATACTCGTCAGCATTGGTTAATTTCGAGGTTGTTTTTCCGAAATGTTGCTTTGTTGGGTTTAACAACCATTCTGATTAATCCGGTAGCTGCTAGTTATGCCCAATCATCTCTAATTCAGAACCTAAATGCTGATAGCTACATTATTGCTCAGACAAGTGCTGATGACTACAACAACCGAGGAATAGACAAAGTAAAAAAAGGGGACTATCAGGAAGCTATTCAATATTTTACCCAAGCTTTGCGTCTTGCTCCCAACGATGCCAACATCTACAACAATCGAGGTTTTATCCGTGTTTATCTTGGGGAAAATCAGGAAGCAATTGAAGATTTTACCCAAGCTTTGCGTCTCAATCCTAGGGATTTCAATGCCTATAATAACCGAGGCATTGCCCGTCGTCAACAGAAAAACTATCAGGGAGCAATTGAGGATTTTACTCAAGCCCTGCACCTCAAGCCTGAATTTACCCCTCTTTATTTTAATCGAGGGAATATCCGTCTAGAATCAGGAGATTATCAGGGAGCAATTGAAGACTATCAGAAAGCAGCAGCCCTCTCTCAGCAACAAGAAAATACAGAGTTATGGGAAGAGGCACTTAACAAAATTCTGATAGCAGTTCAACAACTAACGCTGGATTCGTCTCCAACGCCAACACAGGCGAAAGAACTTAAACAAACACCGACAAAATTGCCTCCCCCAATCTCAACTTCAACTAAAACAGAAAATAAATCTGAACCTAAGTTTCAATTTCAAGACCTACTCGAACAACAACTAGGCTGGTGGGAAAAAAAATATCCTGGGCAAGAACTAAACTTTATTGTCCTGCGCTTAGGAATTATAGAGAACACTCAAAATGCCTTGAAATATGCTGCTAATTTTAGCGACCAGTGGAAGCGCCCAGTAATAGTTCTTCCGACTTATCCCGGACTTCAATCTGTTAACGCCGTTCTTAACTACTCTTTGCCAAGTATCGTCCCTGATAATGGTGTTGCAGTTCTGGATACCATACTGAAACATGGACACAAGATTGAAGAGCTACACTTTTGGAGTGGTGGTAATGTAGCTTTCAATGCTGAATACAAAGAGTATTTGCAATTTATCCAAGAACATCCAGAACTAGGGCTAGAAAAAATAGTTGGTTTTGGAGGCAGGATCACTGAGCCAACACGGAGAGCTTTCCGTGAAGAAAGTGCTATTGAGATCGTAAACCCACTTGGTTGCTATGTTTACTTGATAACTACGCCCCCTCTGGAACTCTCTGAAGTTTACTCCTTTCCTCCCTTTCCTGTTTTTTCATATTTGATTACTGAGTACATAGGGATATCTTCCGTACTTGTGATAGGGGGTTCTATGCTGCCGCATAACTTGGAATTTTACGAGAATGGCTATGGACAGTTATACAATCTAGCTTGGTCTGGGGAGAAAGTTATGGAGACTCCCCCTCAATTGGCAAGAATATTGGCGACATCTTCAAATACTGCTCCTGAAGAAAACGGCAATTCACAAGTGGTTTCTCGATCTGACATTTCTCCCGATGATGATTCTAAGCCAGTTCACTACATTGATGCCAACGGCAACATTCTTGTAGATATTCGTGATGCAGATCCTAGAGGTGTCCTGTCAAGCTCCAATCTTAACCCACAGGTAAAGGCGATGATCGTCGAAGTAGTTTACAGGCTACAGGCTGAAGGATACCGCCCCTATATCGTAGAGAGCTTCCGAACCCTTGAGCGGCAGAATCAGATCCCAAGTGAAAATACCGGTGCGGCGGCTGGTAGGTCTTGGCATAACTACGGTCTTGCAGTTGATATCGCTTTTTGGAATGATCAAAATACTGTGCCGAGTTGGGCAGAATCACTACCATGGGGACGCTTAGGTGCGTTAGGCAAGGAAGCAGGGTTTACTCAGTGGGGTGGAGATTGGAAGAAACTCTATGATAGACCGCATTTAGAATACCATCCCCAAAACCCCCGTCCATCCTTAGCTCCTGAGAACTGGATAAACCTATACCTAAAAGATCCAGATCATCCTGATCTCGTCAGTGCATGGGCATCAGTAGGCATTCCCACGACACCTGGAGAGGTTTGGTTAGCGGTATCAATGCGTCAGGAAATTACAGAGAATTCTTCAGAGCGTCAAGATTTTGAAGAAGGACTCGCAAAATCTCGATTAAAAGCCCTAGAAGACCACAATCCTGACGGTCTTCCGCCACCACCACCACCAGGGGCAGCAACTCTTCCCCGTAACATCAGTGAAGCGATTAAAAGGGGTGAAATTGCAGTCGAAGCCGAAGGTACAGGCAATCCCTCATCCCTGAGACTCAGAATCACTAACAAAACCAGTCAGTGGACACAGATCGGGATTCCTCCGGGGACAACTTTCAATCCCGGCACTCTGAACACCCAAAACATGATGATATCAAATCCGGATAATTGACCATAAATAAAAAACTTTGTGTCCTATGTGTTTTTGTGGTTTTTCATCATTGTTATTTTGGTTATTCAACCGGATTTAATATGATTCGCTAGATCTATCCAGACAATCAAACCTCAAGGAAGAATTATGAAACCTCTAATTCAAAACATTCGCGCTCCTTCAATCGGTCAAACTATAGTTCCTCTGGCTATGATAACCAGTTTGCTCCTTGCTTTTACCAGCAATTGTAGCGGTTTACTCGCCCAGCCAGAAGATCCCAATTCTTCGGGACAGATATCAGGTTACATCATCAATGTACCACCGGGGAAAACTATAGAAGTTGTCTTGCCTGCTGTTTGCTTAGACTACTCCAAAGACATCCCCAAACCAGATACACGCTTTTCTTCGCAACTGGGAGAAGTTCCCCCAGAAGCCCGCCGCCTACTTGACCTTAACCAACACATCCTACTGCGAGAAGATGCCTATAAGCGCCAAATAGCTCAGATTTCTGCCTTGCGAATTCTCACCATTGAAAACCACCGCATCGTCACCCCCAATGGCGGCAATGAAACTGTATCAAAACCATTTAAGGCTGCCTTAGCTGTAGCCCTCCAATATGCCATCTGGCAAAACGATCCGAAATTTATGAACTCTCAAACCCTGATCTTTACGGCGCTTAAAGAGAACATTCGCCAATCACAACAGATCCTTGAAGACCTGAAAGCTGGCGGCGATGGCATTGGGCTGGATGCGGATACGCAAGGGAAAATTCGTTTGTTAAGACAAATGGGAGTATGGGATAGCGTTAAGGCAGAACTATTTCGGGAAATCGAACTCTCCCTCGCCAAAGCAGAATTAGAGTTGGAATGGCTTAAAGCAGTCACGATGCTTGCCAGCGTCATGCGCCAGGCGATTGGCGCAGATGTCGTTTCAGCCGAGCCAGTAGAACTATCCCCCTGATGGAAAATTTAGGGGCGGAGAAACCCATGAACCGACAACTTCTCAATTTATGTTTAATTGCTCTCCTCAGCCTTGCTGCGACTGATATGGTTGGCTATCGAGTCTCTGTTGCTCAGACATCCCCAGAATCGATGTCCGGGCAAGGTAGCCTCATCAATGGACTCCGCCAAGGACAGTGGCAGTTCTCTCATCCCGGCGGTCAATCCTGGGTCAGATGCCACTATGAGAATGGCAAGCTGCACGGGGCTTGGGAAGTCCGCTATTCTGATGGGAGGGTCGAAGAAACGGGCAGTTACCGGGACGGCAAGCACGAAGGGCAGTGGGTCTGGCACTATCCCAATGGTAAAGTTTACCTGCGGGGTCATTTTGTCGCTGACCAAAAGGATGGTCTCTGGGAATCCTTTGACGAACAGGGCAATCTTTGGTGGAAAGGGTCTTTCTCTCAAGACCAGAAGCACGGCTTGTGGGAAGCTTGGTCAAACGGCATCCTGGTTGAAACGGCTCATTTTTCCCAAGGCATTCAGGAGGGGGAGTGGCGCAGTTTCCACAGCAACGGGAAAGTTCACTTTCAGGGACAATTTCATCAAGGTAATAAAGTTGGCATTTGGAAAGAATACGATACAGCAGGGAGAGAACTGGCATCCATCAACTTTGGAATGTCTAATCAACCAGTTCAGCCTCCACCGACTGACGAATTACACCTAGCCAAACAGGAGTTGCGAAAGCGACTCAATCCCACTTTCCAAATAGACAGTGCTGGACCGTTTTTAATTGCCAGTGAAGCCCCGAAATTCATGACAGATAGGGTGAAAACTTATACAGTCCTCTGGCTTCACCAGCAGATGCTACGAGACTTTACCCGAAAAGCTCCCTCCACTGGCAGCAAGACAATCTATCTTTTCCAGACTCCTGAATCTTACTATAACTATACCTTGCAGTGGTACGGTTACGTTCCCTTAAACGCTGCCGGCTTTGCCACAGACAATGCTTTAATGGTCAATTTGGCTACGGGAACAGGAACTTTAGCCCATGAGTTAGTCCATGCTTACTTACACGCTGATTTACCTTCAATTCCTCCTTGGATTGATGAGGGAATAGCTTCTTTATTTGAGCAAAGTGTGGGTGTAAACGATGAAATTCGAGGGTTACTCAATTGGCGGCTGCCTCTACTGAAGGAGGCTATCCGAGAGAAACAGCTTGTTCCGCTCACTGAGTTAACTCGGCTTGACAGAAACGCCTTCAGTGGGGATGGCATTGAACTCCACTATGCTGAGGCTCGATATTTGTGCTACTACCTTCAAGAATTAGGGCTTTTGCGTCAATTTTATCGCACCTATCGAGACAACTATCAAACCGATCCTCTTGGTATTGATACCTTGCTGCAAGTTCTGAACAAAGACAATCTTAAGGATTTAGAAGCAGGCTGGGTTGGTTTCATCAATACATTAGTAACCCACATTCCGCACCCTCAACTGTCACATAAGCTGTCCCCCTCCAGAGACTTGAGTAAAAATACTTAGCTGGTGAAGGTTTTCTCGGTGGCCGCTAGGGCGGTCTTGAGACCCCTAATTATGAAAAAATAGGAATTGTTGGAAAACTGAGGCAGTGGACTGTTCGACCATGAATCAATCAACAGAAATTGAAGTCAAAAATCTAGACCATCAGGGATTAGTAGCCGGAATTATCGATGAAATAGGAATCGTTGAAATTATCAACGAACAAGTCTCAATTGAGCGAGGAGAAATTGTCACAGCGGGGCAAGTCGTCAAAGCAATTATCCTGAATGGATTGGGATTTGTCTCTGGGTCCTTGTATTTATTTCCTCAATTTTTTGAAGATAAAGCAATCGAACATCTGCTGGGAGAGGGCATCGAACCCAAACAATTAAATGATGATAAAATTGGTCGAGTAATGGACAAACTTTATCAACTGAATGTTTCGGTCATTTTCCTACTGATTAGTTTAGCAGCCGTGAAAAAATTTGGTGTAGGGACCGAGAATTCCCATTTAGAGGCGACTTCTCTATCAGTGGAAGGAGAATATAACAAGGAATACCCAACAGTAGAAATCCTGAAATCAGGAGCAGTGGGAGAAGAAATTGAAACCAGACAACAGCCAATAAAAATTACCTACCGATACTCCCGCGACCGAAGACCTGACTTGAAACAATTTATGATTGACTTAATCGTAAGTGGGGATGGAGATGTACCTTTATTCCTGAAAGTAGGTGACGGAAATGAAGCGGACAAAGCGGTTTTTGGTCAAATCGCCCGAGAATTTCAAAAACCAGTTGACTTTGACAGTTTAATAGTCGGCGATAGCGCCCTGGGGTTTAAAAAGACTAATGAGAGAAATGCGTTGGTTGTCTCGAGTCCCCTTCAGCATTAAAGAGGCTCAAGAGTTAGTCGATAGCATCTCAGAAAAAGAGTTAACCGATGCAGAAATACCGGGTTATTCCTGGCGGGAAACAAGCTCTAACTATGGGGGGATAGAACAAAGATGGTTGCTAGTTGAAAGTCAAACTAGAAAAGAGGCGTTGTCAGATCAGAATATGAAAGATACAATGCAATCCTTGCTATCAAAGTAATTTCAGTTCCAAGCTGATTCGGAGCATCTTTACATCTGACAACGCCCCATTTATTCTTGGGTTAAGCTGTCCTGCATTTAAACTATGTCTTGGAAATTTTATTACCAATGCTCAAACTCTCAAACTAGGGATGAATTTCTGGTATCACTGGTCACTGAAATAGGTACAATAAACAGTGGCTCGTTTTCATAGAGAACTTAGAATGACGCAAAATAATCCCCTAGAGTTGATTGAGAAGTTAGAAACAGGAATCCCCGGCTTTGATTTTCTTTCGGAAGGGGGATTGCCGAAAGGAAGAGCAACTTTGATAGCGGGGACGGCAGGAAGTGCTAAAACGGTTTTTGCCTGTCAATTTCTGGCAGAAGGCATCAAAAATGGAGAAAATGGCGTTTTTGTCACCTTCGAGGAGCCACCCCAAGCACTAAGAAAAAATATGGGTGGTTTTGGTTGGAATATCCGGCAGTGGGAGGAGAATCGCCAATGGGCCTTTGTTGATGCTTCCCCCCAACCAGAAGAAAAGCCGATGGTGACGGGAGAATACGACCTAGGCGCATTAATCGCTCGCATTGAGTTTGCTATCCGCAAAAATAAAGCCAAACGGGTGTCTATGGATTCTTTAGGCGCAATTTTTAGCCATTTAAGTGATAGCGCTCAAGTGAGAAGTGATCTTTTTCGTCTGGCAACCGCTTTGCGAGAATTGGAAGTAACAGCGATTATGACCGCGGAAAGAACCCAAGAATACGGCGAAATCAGTCGTTATGGGGTGGAGGAGTTTGTGGCCGATAATGTGGTGATTTTACGCAACGTTTTAACCGATGAGAAAAGAAGAAGGACGATCGAAATTTTAAAATATCGGGGAACCGATCACCAAAAAGGAGAATTTCCTTTTACAATTATTCCCAATAAAGGGGCCGTGATTATTCCTTTATCAGCTATTGAATTAGAACAAAAATCCTCTAATATTCGTATTACTTCCGGCAGTCTGGAACTCGATAGAATGTGTGGGGGTGGTTTCTTCCGCGATTCGGTTATTTTGGTTTCGGGAGCCACAGGAACAGGAAAAACCCTGATGGTGACAGAATTTATGGCCGGGGGAGTAACCAATGGGGAAAGATGTTTAATTTTTGCCTTCGAGGAAAGTCGAGAACAGTTATTTAGAAATGCTACCGGTTGGGGGGTGGATTATGACCGCATGGAAAAGGAAGGTAAATTAAAGGTAGTCTGCCGTTATCCCGAAACTACGGGTTTAGAAAATCATTTAATTATGATGAAGGAAATTATCGAGGAGTTTCAACCTAATCGAGTGGCAGTAGATAGTTTATCTGCTTTAGAAAGGGTTTCTAATCTGAAAGGATTTCGGGAATTTATTATCGGTTTGACTTCTTTTATTAAGCAAAAAGAGGTGGGAGGATTATTTACTTCCACCACTCCCACTTTATTAGGAGGTTCCTCGATTACGGAAGCGCATATTTCTACAATTACCGATTCAATTATTCTGCTGCGTTATGTGGAAATGTATGGAGAAATGCGCCGCGGTATCACTGTTTTAAAAATGCGCGGTTCTATGCACGATAAGGATATTCGTGAGTTTTCGATCGATCATCAAGGTATGCACATCGGTCAACCTTTCCGCAATGTTACCGGAATTCTGGCTGGAACTCCTATGTACACAGCACAAACAGAAGTAGAACGTTTGAGTGGATTATTCGAGGATCGTAGTTAGGGTTTGCGGCAAAAAGTTTTTCGGTGGGGGTAGGGTGTGGGGTGTGGGGTGTGGGGTGTAGGGTTTTACCGATTTTTATCTGCTCAATTACCTAATTTTCAGGGAAAAAGTCCTGGAATTTTCCCCCTGATCACTCCCAGACGAGGCACTTTTGGATTTTAAAAAGGTCTAAAAGTCTTATCCAACAAGGTTTTTAGATTTATTCAGCAAGCTCTAGTTAAAATATAGCAGTACTTGCTAATCGCACGTCGGTGGTTAGCTTTTTTCTCCCTATCTCCTTCTTGCTTTCTTGATATGTCTAAAAACTTTTGGTTTATTTTTCTAGGTCTTTTACTGATAAATAACCTACATTTATCAGCCTTGGCAGAAACAGTTTTACAAAGAATTGCTCGCACGGGAGAATTAAAAGCGGCAGCCAGAAAAGACGCTACTCCCTTTAGTTATATCGATGAGAAAACGGGACAATGGACAGGTTACGGAGTGGAATTAATGCGCTTAGTCCAACGTCGATTAGCACAAGAATTAGGTAAACCGATTACAATAACCTTTACAGAAGCGACGACTAATAATCGTTTTCAGCAAGTGGAACAGGGACAAGTAGATTTATCCTGTAATGCGGCAACAATCACGGAAGAAAGACTAGAAAAGGTTAATTTTTCTATTCCCTATTTTATGACGGGAGCGCAATTTTTAACTAAAAGGGAAAATGTTGATAAAATAGATATTAATAACACTTTAGCGGCAGTTGCGATCGCCTATATTCCCCACACCACCACCGATAGTATTATTCGTTATATCTATCCTCTGGCTAATTGGCAAGCTGTCAGCGATCGAAGTGAGGCAGTGGCAAAATTACAAAGGGGAGAAGTTAAAGCAGTGGTTAGTGATGGAATTCTTCTACTGGGGGAAATCGTTAAACAAGGACAGGATCCGCGACAATTTGTGCTACTACCCAGTCAACCGATTACCACCGAACTTTATGGCTGTATTTTACCCAAAAACGATCCCGAATGGAAAAAATTTGTTGATACTGTCGTCGGCAGCAATGATAACCAGAAACTTCGAGAACAATGGTTTAATTTAGAAGAAAGTTCTTTCCCCTATAGGATTCTCAATCAACCCTAAAAATAGACTGTGATTGCTGAAAATTAAAAGTAAGTAAATTCTGTTTTTTTTGCTTTTTCCTTGTTACTTTTTCCTGAAAAACTATGTCTTTTGTCGGTTTACATATTCACAGTGATTATAGCTTACTTGATGGTGCTTCCCAATTACCGGCACTCATTGATCGAGCGATCGAATTGGGACAACCAGCGATCGCTTTAACCGATCATGGAGTCATGTATGGTGCGATCGAATTAATTAAAACCTGCCGTAATAAGGGAATAAAACCAATTATTGGCAATGAAATGTATGTAGTCAATGGCGATATTGAAGTCAATCTTCGCCACAGAAAATATCATCAAGTTGTTTTAGCCAAAAACACCCAAGGCTATAAAAACCTGGTTAAATTAACTACTATTTCTAATCTGAAAGGTATTCAAGGTAAAGGCATTTTTGCTCGTCCTTGTATCAATAAAGAGTTACTCCAACAATACCACGAAGGATTGATAGTTACCAGTGCTTGCCTGGGTGGAGAGATTCCCCAAGCGATTTTAGCTAATAACAGGAAACTGGCTAAGGAAACTGCTAAATGGTATAAAAAACTTTTTGGTGATGATTTTTACTTAGAAATTCAAGACCATGGTTCTAAAGAAGATCGGATTGTCAATGTAGAAATAGTTAAAATTGCTAAAGAATTAGGAATTAAAGTAGTTGCTACTAACGATTCTCACTTTATTTCCTGTTACGATGTAGAGGCACACGATGCCTTGCTTTGTATTCAAACTGCCAAGTTAATTACTGAAGACAAACGCCTCCGTTATAGTGGCACAGAATACTTAAAATCTGCTGATGAAATGCGCTTACTTTTCCGTGATCATCTGCCAGAAGATGTGATTGAAGAAGCGATTAATAACACCTTAGAAGTAGCAGAAAAAGTCGAACCTTATAACATATTTAATGAACCGAGACTCCCTAATTATCCAGTTCCTGCGGGACATACTGCTGATAGTTATGTAGAAGAAATTGCTTGGTTAGGATTACTAGAAAGATTAAAATGTCCTTCTCGTCACGAGATTGAACCTGTTTACAAAGAAAGGCTTGAATACGAATTAAAAATGCTACAGAAAATGGGATTTTCTACCTATTTTCTCGTCGTTTGGGACTATATAAAATATGCTAGAGATCATGATATTCCCGTCGGTCCAGGACGCGGTTCGGCGGCGGGTTCTTTGGTAGCATATTCTTTAAAAATAACCAATATTGATCCCGTTCATCACGGTTTATTATTTGAGCGTTTTCTCAATCCTGAACGGAAATCTATGCCTGATATTGATACGGATTTCTGTATCGAGAGACGGGATGAAATGATCCAATACGTTACGGAAAAATACGGGGAGGCTAATGTTGCTCAAATCATTACTTTTAACCGTATGACATCAAAAGCTGTTTTAAAAGATGTGGCGCGGGTGTTAGATATTCCCTATGCCGAATCGGATAAAATGGCGAAAATGATTCCCGTTTCTCGCGGTAAACCCACACCTTTAAAAGTGATGATTTCCGATGAAACTCCCGAACCAGCATTTAAAGAAAGATACGATACGGAACCCCATGTGCGTCATTGGTTAGATATGGCAATTCGTATCGAAGGTACTAACAAAACCTTCGGAGTTCATGCCGCGGGAGTCGTCATTTCTTCCCAACCTTTAGATGAAGTGGTTCCCCTCCAGAAAAATAATGATGGGGCGGTAATTACCCAATATTTCATGGAGGATTTAGAATCATTGGGATTGTTAAAAATGGACTTTTTAGGGTTAAGAAATTTAACCACTTTGAAAAAAACCGCCGATTTAATTAAACAAAATCAGGGTATAGATATCGATCTCGAACAATTGCCTTTAGATGAAAGAAAAGCCCTGCAAATTCGGGCTAAAGGGGAACATAAAAAACTACCTCCCGATATTCTCAAAACCCATGAATTACTAGAAGAAGGGGATTTAGAAGGTATTTTCCAGTTAGAATCATCGGGAATGAAACAGATCGTTAAAGAGTTAAAACCATCGGGTATTGAGGACATATCTTCAATCTTAGCACTCTATCGCCCCGGACCTTTAGATGCGGGATTAATTCCTCTCTTTATTGGCAGAAAACACGGTAGAGAACCCATTCGTTATGATCATCCTTTATTGGAACCAATTCTTAAGGAAACCTACGCAGTTTTAGTCTATCAAGAACAGATTATGAAAATGGCGCAGGATTTAGCGGGTTATTCCCTAGGAGAAGCGGATCTATTGCGTCGGGCAATGGGTAAGAAAAAAGCCTCCGAAATGCAGAAACAAAGGGAGATGTTTATCGATGGTGCTGCTAAAAATGGTGTGGAAAAAAGAATCGCTGAAAATCTCTTTGAACAGATGGTAAATTTTGCCGAATATTGTCTAGGAGGTGAGACGTTAATTTTAACTGAGGAATACGGATTATTGCCAATTGCTAAAATTGTGAGCGAAGAAATTAACTGCACTGTTTATAGTGTAGATAAAAATGGTTTTGTTTATAGTCAATCAATCTCTCAATGGCACGAGCGAGGTTTACAAGAGGTCTTTGAATATACCCTAGAAAATGGGCAAACTATCCAAGCAACCAAAGATCATAAATTTATGACTAGCGATGGAGAAATGTTAGCCATAGATACAATATTTGAGCGAGGTTTAGATTTAAAATCCTCTGATTTTTCCTAAAAACCAAACCCCCCAATCTTGTGGGATTGAGGGGTAGGAAAGAATAATCCTGGCATCGAGCTATTGTCCCGGTCGGCAACCCGACAAGTATCTTGGCCACGGTGAAGTTTCACAACCGAGTTCGGGATGGAATCGGAGTG
>NZ_JADBSZ010000316.1:0-7217 GCF_020246425.1 Microcystis sp. M079S1 | reverse complement strand
TTGCGCTTTGATAATGTACCTTTTGGGCGAACGCAGTTCGCCCCTACATTGTGGACAAAATCCGTTACTGTAGGGGCGCAAAGCTTGCGCCCTCCGATCGATTGGGATATTATTCCCACGCAAGTCCCTAATTAAATCAACCTCTGAAAGACAAAAAGGGCAAAAAATCAGATTTTTAGCGATAAAATGACAGTTTTTTGCCTAAAAGTCCATTTATTGGCTGTTACTGCCTTTTATCTTTCCGCATCCCTGTTTTAACCCCCATGAATCCCAATCGGGCGATCGAGATGAATTTTTTGGACTGCTTATTGGATAGAATAGGAAGTTAGGCCATCTAATCAAATCTGTATCCTTAAGGCTATGACAACTATTTCTCGATCGATCCCCCAATCACCCACTAAATCCTCGTCTATCGGCGGCTGGCGCGGTTTGATCGAAGAATATCGCCAATTTCTGCCCGTAAGCAGTAAAACCCCTGTAATTACCCTCCTAGAAGGCAATACACCCCTGATCCCCGCCCCTTATCTCTCAGCACAAATCGGGCGCGATGTCAAGGTTTTTGTCAAATATGATGGTTTAAATCCCACCGGCAGCTTTAAAGACCGGGGCATGACCATGGCCATCTCGAAAGCTAAAGAAGAAGGGGCAAAAGCGGTGATTTGTGCCAGTACCGGCAACACCTCGGCGGCGGCGGCAGCCTATGCAAGAAGGGCCGGGATGCGGGCCTTTGTGATTATCCCCGACGGTTATGTGGCCTTAGGAAAATTAGCCCAGGCTTTATTGTATGGAGCGGAAGTCATCGCTATTAATGGCAACTTCGATGATGCCCTCAAGATTGTCCGCCAACTATCAGAAAATTATCCCGTAACTTTAGTCAATTCCGTCAATCCCTACCGTTTAGAGGGTCAAAAAACTGCTGCTTTCGAGATTGTCGATGTCTTGGGTAATGCTCCCGACTGGTTATGTATTCCCGTCGGTAATGCGGGCAATATTAGCGCCTATTGGATGGGATTCTGTCAGTATCACCAGATAGGCAAATGTGACCGACTGCCGAAGATGATGGGTTTTCAGGCCTCTGGGGCTGCCCCTTTTATCTCCAAACAACCGGTTGACCATCCCGAAACCCTGGCCACGGCTATCCGTATCGGCAACCCGGCTAACTGGGAAAAAGCCTGGGCCGCTAGTCACGCTAGTCAAGGGCAATTTCACGCAGTCAGCGATGAGGAAATATTGGCAGCCTATCGGATTTTAGGGGGCCAAGAGGGGGTTTTCTGTGAACCAGCCAGCGCCGCTTCTGTGGCAGGATTATTAAAAGTGCATCAACAGGTTCCCGATGGGGCCACCGTAGTGTGTGTTTTAACGGGAAATGGCCTAAAAGACCCAGATTCGGCGGTAAAACACAGCAATAACCAACTAAAATCTGGGATTGCTCCCGAATTAACCCAGGTGGCTCAAATTATGGGCTTTTAAGCTAACGTTAATTCGGGTTAAGCAGTGCTTCTATAAAACTCCCTTAGAACTGGGAATTATACCGGCGCGACGGGGATCGATCGCTATGGCCATACTCATCGCCCGGGCAAAAGCTTTAAAAGTAGCCTCAATAATATGATGGGAATTAATCCCGTCTAATTGGCGAATATGTAGGGTCATTTGACTGTGATTGACCAAAGCAACGAAAAATTCCCGCACTAGCTGAGTATCGTAGGTTCCCACTCTTTGGGTGGGAATTTCTAGACCATAACTGAGGTGGGGACGACCGGAAAAATCGAGGGCAACTTGCACTAAAGCTTCATCGAGAGGGGCGACAAAATGCCCGAAACGGACGATCCCTTTTTTGTCGCCTAAAGCTTGCAGTAAAGCTTGTCCGAGGGTGATTCCCACGTCTTCATTGGTGTGATGGTCATCAATTTCTAGATCTCCGGTGGCACGCACATCGAGATCGATCGCAGCGTGGGAGGCGATTTGCTGCAACATATGATCGAGAAAGGGAATTCCTGTCTGGGCGCGACAATTGCCGCTACCATCAAGATCGATCGTCACCTGTACATCGGTTTCTTTGGTAGTACGACTAACCGAGGCGCGACGGCAAGGTGAGACAAAAGAATCGGGTATCTGGGAAGTGGAAATCATTTGCAGCAGTTATCTTAATGGTGAGATACGAAGTTTTCCTTTTCAGGAGACAGGAGACAGGAGACAGGAGACAGGAGACTCCGAGGAGAAAAAAGACAAGAGACAACTATCCTACCCATAAAACCTAGAACGTAGGTTGGGTTGAAGCATGAAACCCAACGCCCGCTCATGTTACGCTACCGCTAACCCATCCTACAAATAATTGTGCCTCCCTACTTAGGGTTTGCTGAAAAAGTTTTTCCTGGGGGCAGGGTGTGGGGTGTGGGGTGTGGGGTTTTACCAGTTTTGAGGTGGCCAATTACCTAATTTTCAGGGAAAAAGTGCCTAAATTTCCCCCCGATCACTCCCAGATCCAGTACTTTTTGATTGACAAAAGGTCTAAAAGTCTTACCCAACAAGGTTTTTAGATTTATTCAGCCAGCCCTAAGTAGGTAGCCGTTAAAAATTATCAGATGCCCCCCTTATCAAGGGGGGACTAAGGGGGGATCGAATTATGGACTAGGAAGATGAGAGTTTTTTTCAGTAATCAGTGAACCTAAAACTCACATCTGATTACTGATAACTGATCACTGATCACTGAAAAGGCTGATGGACTAACTTTCTGGTTCAGTTTTAGCTTCCGCCGGCGGACCGGGGGGCAAGGCTTCCTCGCTCAGGGGTTGAGGATTTTGGCTAGTGGGGGGACCGGCGGGGGAAACCTCCGGCTGATTGAGAGCGGGGGTTTGGGGAGGATTTTCTGGGGCTTTTTCTTCGATTATCGCTTCTTTGGGCGGTTCTTGCTGGGTTGTGGCCGGATTTGGACCTGTGGTTTCGGGCGGCTTGACGTTATCCGGTTGGGGACTAACGGCCGGTTGCGGGGTTTGATTAGGACGAAGCGGGGTTTCAATTGCCGGCGTTACGGGGGGGGAGTTACGGGTATTGAGGTTGCTACCCTCTGGTTTTGGAGGATTAGCAATCGCACCTCGGCACACTTCCGGGTTAGGGGCAAAACTGACTCGCACCTGATAGATTCTCGACTCACCACTGGGATTATTAAAACGAGTTGATCTCACTTCCCCAGCCGCCTGTTGATTGAAAATCGGGAAGCCAGCACTTTTAATTAACTGGGGTTCACTGCTGAGGCGGCCTTGACTATCCACCGTCACCCCATAAACCGCCGTCCCCGCTAATTGACGGGAACAAGCCGTGGCGGGATAATTACCAGTCAAATTGACGGTAGTTATGCCTCTGCTGCCCTGATTGGGCTGATTTAGTTCATTTAAGGCGTTAGGATTAGTTTTTTGGACTCTGGCCAGCCAATCCACCTGATTTCTCATAGCATCCTCGTTACTGGTATTGCTTTTATCCGCCTCCAGGGAGCGCAAACGTTCCCGCATTTCCCACATTAATTGTTGACGACGCTGTTCATCGAGGGGCGATTGACCATTCGGCTCCGGCGTGCGGGCTAGGGAATTGTTTAATTGTTCCTGCGCCTGTTGCGATGCACTAAGGGGCGAATTTCGCAATCTATCTAAAGTTAGATTATCTTGGTAGGGATCGAAGTAAGGCGGTATCCGGTTGTTATTAGTCTCCCTAGGCAGATTATTATTGTCCGGCAGGGTGGGAACAGAAGGAGGACTGGGTAAACTGGGGGTAGAAGTGGGAAAATTGCGAGGAATCGGTAATCTACCCGGGGAGGGGATAGATGCCACGGGAGGAGAATAGATATTGACGGAGGGTAAAGAGGAGAGGGGAGGTAAAGCAGGTAAGGACGGTAAAGGGGGAAGGGAAGAAACCGAGGGTAAAGGAGGTAAGGTGCTGTTATGGATACCATCGATGGGGGGGAGAGGAGGCAAAGAGGAAGAGGAAGAGGACGAATTGAGGTTAGGCAGTTCGGGTAAGCTGGACAGGGAGGAGTCGAGATTAGGAAGACGTGACTGCTCTAGAGGGTTCAATTCAATCAGATTGACGTTGCGTAAATCCTTTTTTGGCTCCTGCGCTGGATTATTGAGGAAATTAGGTAAGATAATCGCTAAAATTAGGGCATGAATACCAAGAGAAGCGGCGAACGAGAGATTATTAGAGTTAATTAGTTTATTTTCTTCGGTTTCTAGACCAAAATAGGAGGATGTCATAATGCTAGTTAATTGAGCAGAGCCTGGAGGGGAAAAGTTAACTCTATTTTAATCGTCAGGGCGATTTTTTTCTTGAGGGCGGGGAATTAATTGGTGTCAGTACCCCACCACCCCACACCCCACACCCTGCCTCTAGGAAAAACTTTTTCAGCCAACCCTACTTATGCTGTGAGCGGGCGACAGCTTTTAATTTGGGATACAATTCCGAAGGGTCTAACAAAGGGATAAACTCATCGATTGCCGGTTTAAAATTAGCCGGAAAATTCTCCCTAGTTCCAGGACCGTTAGGCGATTTAGGCACTGATTCTAATTCAGGGAATTTGGGCGTTTCCGGGGTTAACTGCGAGAATAATTCCTCCACATTACTCATACCTTTGCGAGGATCGTTAAAAAGAGAAGTTTCTAAGTTGAGTAAAGAATCTTTACTCGTGGCTACTGTGCCATTATTATCGGTTTTGCCCGCTTCTGGCTCTGGACAGGGCTGCTCAAGGGTGGGAGAAGGTGTATTCGCCTGTTCCCGTTTAGGGATAACTGCTGATTTTTTGCCATTTAACTGGGAATCTAGCAAGTTTTTACAAACCAAGCGCTCGAATTCCCCCGTGAAATGAAAGGTAGGATGGCCGCGACGGTGCCAAATTTTGAGGATTTCCTCCACCGAAATGACTTTGTAACGTCCCTGATAGAGGGCCTCTAAAATCGCCATGCGAATCCAATTGAGCGAATAGATGGGCAACCAGCGCTCGATTAATTCCTGCGCTTTGTATCCTCTCATTTCAAATCGATATTGGTTGAGTATAGTCGCTATCTGCATGAGGTTGATCTCTGGGCTAATCTCTGCCATAGAATTTACAAAAACAGTGAGCGCAATCGTTACGGCTACTAGGCACTCTATATATTAAGATTCTATTCAGGTTTTTCCTAGTGGTTTTTCCCTATTCTCCCCACACTTAACCCATTCGGCACATCTTCGCTCAAGGTCAGTTGACTCCCTAGGTTCGGGTTCGCTTTCGGTGGCAATTTTTCCCCCGCTAACTCCTGTACGGTTTAACGGCAGTCCTCTGGCGACCTTAAGATAGTTTTTGTTTTCCCCTTGGTTATGGTGGCCAAGCATACACCTCTTTGTTACCACAATCTAAGTAATTTGTCAATAAAAAAGCAAAATTTCCTCAATAAACCCAGAGAAGATAAAACTATAGCACTACCCTGACAGCCCAGAACCTTGCCGTTGACTGAATACCCGATCGAGTTTTTCTGAGTCTCCAGAAATTTTTTGTTAAAATTTGCAACATAACTTAATAATATGTTACACTTCTTAACATAAGCATACAAAAGGAGCCTCCCCATGACTGCCCGCGGCTACACCACCGAAGAACAAGGAAGACTGAATAATTTTGCTGTCGAGCCGAAAATGTACGTTGATAGTTCTAGCAGTCTCGGTTTTACCAAAAACGCTGAAAAATTGAATGGCAGACTAGCCATGATTGGCTTTGTCTCTCTTTTAGCCATTGAATTGTTAACTGGTAAAGGAATTATTGCTTGGATTACCAGTCTCTAAGAATTAACAATCCCGTAGCGCTGTTCGGGGAGTTCAGTCCCCGTCCAGACGGGGTGGTTTAGATACCATAAATGCCCTCAAAAACAGCTTTAGCAGGACCTGTCATGTAAACCCGGTTATCGGTTTGGGACCAGTGAATCTGAAGACAACCACCGGGGAGTTCCACGGTACAACGGCGATCGCATTTAGCCGTTAACACGGCCGCCACTACCACAGCACAAGCACCGGTACCGCAAGCGAGAGTAATTCCCGCTCCTCTTTCCCAGACAAGCATCTTCATATAATCCGATGCGACTACTTCCACAAACTCCACATTAGTCCGTTGGGGAAAAACTGGATGATGCTCAAATTTTGGCCCGATAGTTTCGAGGGGAATAGAGGCCAGATCACCCACAAAAGTGACACAGTGGGGATTACCCATACTAACGCAAGTAACTAACCAATCTTTGCCCTCCACCTCTAGGGGAACCGCGAGGACTTTTTCTGATCCCTTGACCAAAGTGGTGGGGATTTCACTGCCGAGGAGTTGCGGCGGCCCCATATCGACCGTTACCTGTTCATTGGCTTCTAAACGGGGAATTATCGTTCCTGCTAGAGTATGAATGCGATAGGTGCGGCCAATGGCGTTGTTAGCCTCTAAACGGGCGATAAATTGGGCTAGACAGCGAATACCGTTACCACACATTTCCGGTTCCGAACCATCAGAGTTGAAAATTCTCATGGTGTAGTCGGTTGCTGCTTGGCCGGGAAGCGCAAAAATCACGCCATCGGCACCGATGCCAAAATGTCGATCGCACATAGCCACGGCCATTTCCGCTGTGATCAGGGGTTCGGGACTGTGACGGTTATCTATCAAAATAAAATCATTGCCCAGGCCTTGATATTTGGTAAAGGGGATTTTCATCGAAAATTTTGGGTCTGAAACCCCGTCGTTCTACGACGGCTTTACTGTTAAATATTAGCACATTTACGAAATATATGCTAGTGTGAAAGGACATGGAAAAAGCCTATTCGTTTCGATTTTACCCCACACCAACACAAGAGTCGCTATTGCGGCGCACATTGGGCTGTGTAAGATTGGTTTACAATAAAGCTCTCCACGAACGAACACAAGCTTGGTACGAAAGACAAGAAAGAGTAGGATATGCTGAAACGTCTTCAATGCTAACTGA
This sequence comes from Microcystis sp. M079S1, assembly GCF_020246425.1. Taxonomy (NCBI): domain Bacteria; kingdom Bacillati; phylum Cyanobacteriota; class Cyanophyceae; order Chroococcales; family Microcystaceae; genus Microcystis; species Microcystis sp. M079S1. The sequence goes on along the minus strand of NZ_JADBSZ010000316.1, from coordinate 246 downwards.
TTGGAAAAAGCAAGAAGAATTAGAGTTTTTAAACGAAGTTAGCTGTGTACCTTTACAACAAGGGTTAAGGCACCTACAAACAGCTTTTACTAACTTCTTTGCTGGTCGTACTAAGTATCCTAACTTTAAGAAAAAACATCAGGGAGGAAGTGCCGAATTTACCAAATCAGCCTTTAAATTTAAAGACAAACAAATCTATTTAGCCAAATGCACAGAACCTTTACCTATTCGATGGTCAAGACAAAT
>NZ_JADBSZ010000315.1:0-4726 GCF_020246425.1 Microcystis sp. M079S1 | reverse complement strand
TGACAATGGATAATTATCAACTATTCATTATTAATTAAAAGGGCGATCGCAAAATTACGCCTTCTTAAAAAAGAGATTAAACACCTTCAGCAAAACCCAAAGGTTGAAACTGAGTATCATTGATAATTTTAACCGTTTCCCCCGACTGCTTAATCACAAACAAACCGCGCCGATAGGCATAGACATCTATCCCCTGATCAATTTCAATGCCTGCCACTGCCCCATAAACCCGAAACTCTCGAAATTGGGGAAAAGCAACCTTAAATCGCTGTAATCGGCTGACAAAATCATCTACATCATCCCTCGACAGTCGAGATTTACATTCCACAGCCACCAACTCGCTCCCATTCACCGCCACAATATCAATCTCCATTGCAGCCCCAGGACGCTTACTTTTCAAGCGACTCATCGTTTGGGTGACATCAATGCCCCGTTCCTGAAATAAACGCACAACAGCAGGCTCTACTATTTCTTCAACGAATCTGCCCCAGCGTGTTGTTAGGTTATTAACGGCTTTGGTCGTTTCTTGTACCTGTTTTTTTAATTCTTCCATCGTGCGATTAGCTTCCTCTCTGCGGCGATCAGCTTCGGCACTGCGGCGATCGGCTTCGGCACTGCGGCGATCAGCTTCCTTTTGAAACTCGGCAAATTGGGCCTCAGTTCTTTCAAATAACTTGTAAATATCGGCGATCGTTACAGCGTCTGACATAGGAAGAGTCTTCAAGCTTGAGGAGTCTAGTCCCATTCTAGCGACTTGGCCCAGAAAAAATCCCTAGCTTCTCATCCGTGTTTTTTCAATCAATTATTGACTATCAACTAATCAGCGATCGCAGTTTAAGAGGAAGGGGTCAAAGGTCAAAAGGCGATCGCGGTCAATGGATAATAGGCAATTGACAATGGATAATTATCAACTATAGCTCATGCGGCCATGGGCTACTATTTTAATCATCAGGAAGAAATTGACCTGGAAATTACCCAAGAATGGGATCAGATACAAGTTAGCATGACGCGAATAGCTAAATCACCTTTTTACACCGGGATGAAAGAAGTGACTTTTTCCCCGCCCTTCCCCCGAATGCACCCCGTAACTGATATAAGTAGAGATGTAGGTCTATAACCAAAATTGCCGCATCAGTTCGGTTAGGTGACTGTTTTTCGCTTGTCTAGGAGGGTAGATATGCTCAACGAATTAATTTATGAAGGATTAGGTTTAAGTGCTGTTTTCGGAGGACTATTCCTCTGGTCGCGCTCTGGTCTCGTCAGCAAAAATACCGCCCTTTTAGCCGCACAAGCGCAATTACAGCAAAGTAACTCAGATTTGTTGGCTCAAGTCAAGGGTTTAGACGTGGCGCAATCAGACTTAAAAGATGAAAATCAGCAGCTGCACGCCAAAATAATTCACATAGAACAACATTCCGCCCAATTACAGCACAAAGCTACGGATTTAGAAAATTCTCTCCAGTCCCTCCAGCAAGCTGTCCATATAGGTGAGGGTGAAATCGAACACCTGAAAACCACCGCTAAGGAAATAGAAGCGGAGAAAGCTGGTCTGATGGAGCAATTAGAGGGAGAAAAAGCCCAAATTACTAGCCTAGAGGCACAGATTCAAACTTTAGAGCAGCAAAAAGGTGAAATTAACCGTCAATTTGATTTGACCAAAAAACAGACCACCTCTCTCTATAGTCAAATTCAGACCCTAGAACAGGATAAAACTCTCTTACAGCAAGAGCTAGAAAAAGCTGAGGAATTAAGGGCGAAAGTGGCCGATTTAGAGCATAAAAACCAGGAATTAAGCGATTTAGCCGCCCAAATTCCCAGCTGGCAAGGTCAAATTCAAACCTTAGAACAGAATCTGGCTCACCAAACAGAACAGTATGAGCGAGGACAGCAAGAAATAGCCAGCTTACAGGGTCAAATTACCGGGTTAGAGCAGCAAAAAAAGTCTCTCAGCGAAGATTTAGCCGCAAGTCAAACTCGATCGCTCTCTTTAGGGCAAGAATGCGACAATTTAACTATAAAACTCCAAGAAACCGTCGCTCAAGTGACAGCCATAACCGCCGAAAAGGACAGTCTCGGCGCTCATCTCGAAGCAGCTAAACTGGAGTTACAAGCTTTAGCAGCCCAGAAAGGGGAATTATCGGCAGAATTAAGCACTGCTGCCGAAAAAATTGCTCATTTAGAAGGGCAATTACAGGAATTAAACCAGTTACCGCAACAATTGGCCGATTCTCAGGCAAAAAATGCTGATTTAGAAGGGCAATTACAGGAATTAAACCAGTTACCGCAACAATTGGCTGATTCTCAGGCAACAATTGCTAATTTAGAAGGGCAATTACAGGAATTAACCCAGTTACCGCAACAGCTAGAAACCTATCGGGAAAACATTTCTAATTTAGAGATTCAACTACACCAGTTAAGTGCCGAAAAAGACCAATTAGAAACCACAACTTCCCGTCATATCGAGGAATTAAGCCAACAAAATCGCCAACTAACTCAAGATTTAGAAGTCAAAAAAACGGCAGATAAAGCTTTAGAAAAGGAAAAAATTAAGTTTGAGGGTGAGTTAGCAACTAAGCAAGAAGAAATCGCCGCTTTAGAGGTTCAAATTCAAAACCTAAAGCAAGAAAGAGACGATTTCTCTCCACAAACTGCCCCTATTACCACTAATGAACCAGCAGCAATTATTAGTGAAACTCCGGTAGTAGAAGAGCAGGAAACTCCCTCGGTGATTGCCGAGGAAACTCCCCCGGTGATTGCCGAGGAAACTCCGGTAGTAGCATCCGAAAAAATACCGGTTGCCGATACAAGTTTAGAAGTGCAACCCGCAGCGGAGATAGTCCAAACGAGTCAAGAATCCGCCGAAAATACCCTAAGGGGAAAAAGCGTAGTTATACTAGGAACCTTCAGCAAAATCAGTCGCGAGAAAGCGAAATCATTGATTATTAATGTCGGTGGTACTGTTACCAGTTCCCCCAGTGCGAACACTGATTATATTCTCCTCGGTAAAGCCCCCGGTGAGAAACTCAAAAAGGCTCAAAAATTAGGCATTAAAACCCTTTCAGAAGCCCAATTTCTGCAAATGGTAGAATTAGTTTAGCCGTCGGTTGTCAGGAGATAGGGTGGTCACTGCGTGCGCGTTGCGGAGGGTTTTGGGGTGATAGGGTGATGAAACAGCTTCCCCACCTCCCCACTTCCCCACTTCCCCACTTCCCCACTTCCCCACACCCTGTTCCCTTGATTACCAAAATTATGAGTCAAAAAATTGCCTTTTTAGGATTAGGAGTGATGGGAGCGCCGATGACGACTAATCTTGTCCGTCAAGGTTTTGCTGTCAATGCTTGGAATCGTACCCCAGAGGCGCCGGGGATAACCATTGCCGGGGCAGCTGGTGCGAACATTTGTTCTAGTATCGCCGCCGCCGTCAGGGATGCCGAGATTGTCTTTACCTGCGTCGGGGATGTGCCTGACGTGGAGGCGGTAATTTTAGGACCGGGGGGTGTCATGGAATCGGCAGCGGTGGGAACTCTGGTGGTGGATATGAGTACCATTGGCTCTCAAGCCGCTAGGATGATTGGTAAAAAGCTAGAGGAAAATAATCTCCGTTTTCTCGATGCTCCCGTCTCTGGGGGCGATATTGGGGCAAAAAACCGCACTTTAACTATTATGGTGGGAGGGAAAGAAGCGGATTTTCAGACTTGTCTGCCCTGTTTTCAAGCCATGGGCAAAACTATTCGCTGGTGTGGCGAAATCGGCAACGGACAAGCGGTAAAACTCTGTAATCAAGTCTTGGGGGCGGTTCACATGGTGGCGCTGTGTGAGGCTCTAAAAATGGCAAAAATTCAAGGATTAGACCCCAATTTAGTCATAGAAGTCTGTAAAACGGGGGCGGCAGGTTCTTGGGCTTTGGAAAATTTGGGACCAAAAATCCTCGCCCAAGATTTACAGCCAGCTTTTATGATTGAACATATTTTAAAAGATTTGCGATTAGTTAAAGAAACTGCCCAGACAGCCGGGGAAATTCTGCCCGGGACAGATTTAGCGGAAGCTTTATTTAAAGTAGTAGCGGAATTGGACGAAGGCAAGGGAATTAAACAGGGAACCCAAGCGATGATTCGCGCCTACGATTAAGCCTTTTGTTGACGATAAATATCATCGGTACGGGCAGCCATGATGAAATCATTTTGATGTAATCCGCCCACGTCATGGGTCCACCAAGAAACGGTAACTTTACCCCATTCTGTCAATAAAGCGGGGTGATGGCCTTCTTTTTCCGCCGCTTCTCCCACGGCATTAGTAAAGGCGATTGCCCCTTGAAAATTGGCAAATTTATAGAGTTTTTGCAGACGGGGAATACCCTCGTATTCTAAGAGATTCCAATCGGGAATTTTAGCCTGTAAAGCGGTAATTTCCTCGGCAGTGATAGGAGAAGAACCCGATTGATAAGGTTGACATTTTTGTTGGGCAAGTTCGGTCATAGGGGTATCAATCTAGATTTTTTAAGTAAGTAGTTATAATTAAATTGAAGATAGATTTTGCCTCTGGTTCCCCCTGCCCCCCTTGATAAGGGGGGCAGGGGGGCAGGGGGGATCCCCCCTGCCCCCCTTGATAAGCTATCCATTAGTCACATCTTTCTTAACATAAAATTTGACAAAAAGAGAAAAGTGTGCCAGATGGCTCAAGGGGGTTCTATGGGGGAACTAATTTGATGAGATAGTTTCCAAGTCTC